>NZ_JBHWZS010000092.1:0-27860 GCF_042728155.1 Streptomyces sp. NPDC060209 | reverse complement strand
ATGCAGCGGCAAGCCGCTGCATAGAGTACGAATTGCGCAAGCGCAATTCGAATTCCCCCGCAAGCGGGGGAATGAATTCCGCAAGCGGAATTCTAAAGATGAAACAATCCGCGCAAGCGCGAATTGTGGGAGTCCCCGCAAGCGGGTCCTCCTTGGCTAGCTATGAAGGGGCGGGTGCATCGTGTGCGGGCCTGTGTGGGGTTTGGGATCCCTGGCTAGCACCCCTGAAACGATGGTGATGCGATGTCGGTCTGACGGGGTGCCGGCCTCTGGTAGTGACGGGCTCCGCTGCGCTCCGCCCTGACCACTCCTCACTTCAGGACCAGTCCTCCCCTGTGCTCATCGCGTCTACCCACCATGCATCTTGGATCGCCGTGGTGGGTGAAAATCTACCCTCGTGTCAACCTCAAGAGAGACGTCGCCTTGCAGAATTATGCATCACAGATGTTGCTTGTGTAGAGTCTGGTGTCAGACACCACCACCACCACCCCGGCCCCCTCACGCTGCATCAGTTTTCTATTTCTGATTGCGTGCCCACTCCATGAAAAGGAATATAGGAATGGCCGTGAAGCTGCGTGACCACCAGATCGAGGCAATTGCTGCCATTGTGCGGGGTCTCGATATCCCGCCGGGCGGTATTCCCATCAATGGTCTGCGTGGACAGGTGCATGCTGCGTGTGGCACGGGAAAGACCATCATTGCGGCGGCGGCGGCAAGGCGCATCGTGCCCAAGGGGCGCATTCTCGTACTGGTGCCGACCTTGGATCTGCTGGCGCAGACGGTGAAGGCGTGGCATAAGGTCGGGCACGCGGGGCCGGCTGTTGCTGTCTGCTCGCTCCAGGACGACCCGGATCTGTGGAACCTGCGGGTCCGTTCCACGACGAATCCCGTGCAGCTGGCCCTGTGGCACGGCTCCGGGCCGGTGACCATCTACGCGACGTACGCCAGCCTCGGTGTTCTGGCGGAGGCGTTCGAGGGCGTTTACGGGCAGCAGCTGGCCCCAGTGGATCTCGCGGTGATCGATGAGGCGCATCGAACATCGGGGTCGATGGGGAAGGCCTGGGCGGGGATCCATGGCCAGAGCGTGATTCCGGCGGCGCGGCGGTTGTACATGACGGCGACTCCGCGGATCTGGCAGGAGCGGCCCAACTGGGATGTGGGTGAGGGGGTGCGGGAGGCGTTGCCTCGCGAGATGGCAGCGTCCATGGACGACGAGGCCGTGTTCGGGCCAGTGCTCTACAAGCTGTCGCTGGCGTCGGCTGTCTCGCGTGGGTTGCTGGCGCGGTATCAGATCATCGTGCTCGAGCTCCGGGACCCGGTCGTCACCCCGGAGCGGCTGATGGGTGAGGAGCGGCGTGGTGAGGAGGTGCGTGGTCAGCGGCTCGGGGCGCTCCAGGCTGGGCTCTTGCACACCATGGCGCAGCACAGGCTCGCGTCGTGCATCACCTTCCATCACCGGACGATAGAGGCGCAGGCGTACGCGGAGGGTCTAGAGCGTGTGGCGGGGAAGCTGCATGCGGATCAGCCCGGGACGTACCCGCTGGCGGTCTGGGCGGACTGGCTGTGTGGCGAGCATGTGCCTGAGCACCGGCGTGATGTGTTGGCTGAGTTCGGTTCGACGGGGCGGCGTGCGGTGCTGTCGAACTGCCGTGTGCTGGGCGAGGGCGTCGACATCAGGAGTGTGGACTCTGTGGCCCTGTTGGATCCCAAGGGGGCGCCGCACGACATCGTCCAGGCGATCGGGCGGGCTCTTCGTCAGAAGCCCGGAGAGGGGAAACTGGCTTCTTTGATCGTGCCGGTTTTTCTTCGGCCGGGAGAGCAGCCGGAGGACATGTTCACCTCGGGGTCGTATCGGCCGTTGGTGAAGGTGTTGGAGGGTCTGCGGGCTCATGATGAGGATGCAGTGGAATTGTTGGCTATTCCGCAGGAGCCGCAGAGGGGTGCGGTGCAGCCGTCTACGTTCATCGGTTCTGCGCCGGAGGAAGGTGAGGAGGAATCGCGGTTGTTGCTGCGTTTTTCTGCTCCTAGGGATCCGGTGATGGTCGCGCAGTGGGTGTCGTTCAATGTGATCGACACGGAGCGTCAGGACTGGGCTCGCGGGTGGGCGGCGCTAAGGAAGTTCGCCGAGCGTGAGGCTCACGCCAGGGTTCCGTACGGGTACCGGGAGGGTGCGACTCCGCTTGGGCAATGGGTGGCCGAGCAGCGACGGGCTTACGGTGCGGGGCAGATGTCCGGGCAGCGTGCTGAGCGACTGGAACAGTTGGGCATGGTCTGGTCGTTGGCGGATGAGCGCTTCCAGGAGAACCTGGCTGCGGCGCGGGCTTACTACGAGGAGCACTGGACGCTGTGCGCACCTCGGTCCGCGAGCATGCTGGACCGGCCGGTGGGGCAGTGGCTGTCCAATCTCCGTCGGCCTGGTGCTCTGGACGGGCACGACGAGTGGAAGGCGGCGCTGGAGGTTGTGGACGAGGACTGGAACCCGTCCTGGGCGCCGGAGTGGCAGCGGCACTACGCTGCGCTGCGCGAGCTGGTGCGCGACGAAGAGGGGCCGGCGGGAGTCCTGCCGGGGTTCACGGTCCACGGGATGGATGTCGGGAAGTGGCTGGCCAAACAACGCCAGTCGGCTGTGTGGCAGGCCATGGTGGACGGGCAGCGTGAGCGCTTGGAGCAGCTCGGTGTCGTGCCGCTGGTTCGGGAGCCGGAGGAGCCCGCGAAGTCGTCCGGGGTGCCTGTGAGCGCTTTCGAGCGGGGTGTGGCGGCCCTGGCGCAGTACAAGGCGCGTACCGGTTCCCTGACCGTCTCACGAGGGCATGTAGAGGTGTTGCCTGACGGGTCGGAGGTCAAGCTCGGGGTGTTCCTGTCGAACAGCAAGAGCCGCCGCGCCAAACTCACACCCGACAAGCTCCGGGTGCTCGCCGCTCTCGGGTTGCAGTGGGCGGTGTGATAGCACAGAACGCGCTAATAGTCTTTCGTCCCCTCCCCCGCGTGCGGGCGCCGCTGGTTCCCTGTCGGTGGGCGGGTCGCTGGATTGACCTGTGAGAGCCGGGGCGTCGTGGGGTTCTTGTGGCGGGCCGGGCTCCCGGACGCCGACCAGTTGGTCGAGCACCGCGTGGGTGGGGTGGCAGGGCGGGCGGGGCGCAAGGCCGGTGTGGTGGTGTCGCGACCGGAGGCGCGTCCCTCGTGGCCGGCTGGAAGAACAGGGGCGTGGCTGTCATCTATGTGACGTTCGGTAACGGAGCCGCTCAGGCGTGCAGTGTCACGCCGGAGTTCATCACGCTGCGTAGGCAAATCAGTGTGTGAATGCCTTGAGCGCCTTTCAGTGCAGCTCGCGGACGAGGCCGGGCGGCAGTGGCTCAAGGCCGACGCCGTCAGGTGAGTCGGTGTGGCCTGATCGGTGCACGAGTGCTAGTTGGTGCTTGTCCGGCTGCCTCGGCATGTTGACTATGCGTCGCGGGGCAGGCGCAGTTGCAGTGTCTTCTCCAGGGCTTGCGGAGGGGACGGGCGCGGGCGGCTCGGTGGGGCAAGGAAGGGGGTGGCGTTGCTTGGGCCGGGCCTTTTGTGTGGCTGGGGGCGGGGCGTTGGTCGTTCGTAGCGTCGTGGGATTCGGATGGGCAGGCCGGAGCGGGTCTGGCCTGCCGGCGGGTAGGGGCGCTGGGGGCCCTTCCGGATGAGAGAGCTGTCGATGTTCATGTAGTCGCTCACCACTTGGTCACGGAGGTAGTCGTAGTCGGTGCCGTTGGCGGCTGCGGTCATCAGTAGGAGGGGGCGTTCGGGTGGAGCGGCGGCGGGGTCTTCCGCGACGCGGATCTCGACGACAGCTGGGGGTTGGCGGGCGTGGGTTTTCGCGATCCGGTCCCAGGCTCGTTCCCAGGGTCTGACTTTGCGGGGGGAAGCGCCGAGCGCTTCCATGAATGCGGTGATGTGTTCGCGGGAGGGGACTGCTTCTCCTCGCAGGACTGTGCTGAGGCTGCTCTTCGGGAGCCGGAAGTGCCGGCCGTCGGTGGTCCGTCCGGCTTCGGCTTGCAGGTGGCCCAGGGAGGGCTGGCCTTCGCGGGCACGGACTTGGATCATGGCCCGGCGTAACTGGCCGAAGTTTTCGATGAGTTCGGGATGGGTGAGCGCGGAGCGCACCGAGGTGGCCAGGTCTTGGAAGTCTGTGGCGGCTTCTTTCTGGCGCCGGAGTTCTTCCTCGGAGCGGCGGGCGGCTTTCCATAGGCGGATGGCGTCTGTGGTGTCTGCTTCGCAGGCTTGTGCGTAGGCTTCGACGAGTTTGCGGGAGGGGGTTTTCCCGCTGGCGCCGCGCGAGAGCATGGACGCGGTGAACCGGTATCCGATCAGTTTGGCCATCGCCGCGTAGGTGACGCCTCGGCGCTCGCGCTGGGCACGGAGCCACAGCGCGAGCGCTTCGGACTGCCGGGTTTCTGCGGCGACGGCGTTCTCACGCCGACCCATGGGTGGGTCAGGCCGCCTCGGGCGACGGTGCCGTCGTCGTGCGCATGGCTCTCAGCGAGCTGACGGCGACGTAGAGGGCGCCCGCGATGAACTCCAGGGCGCCGAACATCGGCAGGCCGGCGAGGGCGAGGGTTCCTGCCACAAGGATGACGACGAGGATGATGACCACCTCGCCGGGCGTCAGCGCGCCCGGCGAGGTGTTGGACGGGGACGGCGGGAAGAGCAGTGAGCGCATGCGGGTCTCCGACTGATGTTGTGTCATGCCCCTTTGATGGGGCGGGACTTGGGCTGCACCGTGACTGTTGACGGGGACTTCCAGGTCCGGTCCGTCAACGTTCGGCGATCCTCTCACCAGTAACCCGACCATCACAATGCGTGGCCCTCCGGGCAAGGGCGTTGATTCATGGACGTCCAGAGCGCGGGTCCACGATGCGGGCGAACGGGTGGACGAGTCGGCGCCCGGCAACCACGAGGCCGCAGGTCAGGCGAACGAAACCAAATTTTTCATTCGTTTCCGTCCACCCGGCGTTGCCGAAGACGCGCACACGATGACACCCTCCTACCAACGCTGCCCCGGGTACTCGTACCCAGGTCTCCCTGGCGTCGTGGCTGCACCATGGAACAGGGACTGGGCATCACCGCGTTCCAGCGCGGCGCCCCAGAGGGTGGCGCATCCTGACCGGATGCGGCCACCCTCCGCAAACTCATAAGCCGAGCAGTCAGCCGGCTTGCGGGCCTTGCTGGCGTTGAGCTGTACCGCATGACGACGGACTGGCCTCCCGTCGGACGACTGCCGTTTTCGCGGCCGATGCGCAACCGGGTCACGAACGTTCTCGCCTGTGTCCTGCAGTTGACTGGTTTGGACGACGGCGCACGCTTTTGGTGGCAGTACGCCGCGGGCGTCCCACTTGAGAGGGCGGTGGTGCCGGAGCGTGGGACCCGGCTGGTGACGAGTGCGCTTCGCGGTTCGGGTGGTGGTGATCCGGTCCTTGGGGTGCTGGCCGGATCGGGTTGCAGGATCTCCGCGAAGCTTGGAACGTGCGTGTGATGGGCCTTGGCCGGGTTGAGCCAGGTCCTCGGCCGCTGTTCTGCTTCCTGCGCTGGGGAAAGTGGCGCAACGTGCCGAACGGGGAGCCTGTTTCGCCCAGCGCTGGCGAACCTGGCGCGGGTGCGCCGGTCCTCTCTTCACTGACAATCAGCATCACGGTCGGCCGACTGGCCATGGCCCCGCTTGTGCCGGAGCAGCGCACCGCGGCAGCAGATCTCCCGGGCGTCGAGGAAGGGGGCGGGCGATGAGACGGCGGGGCGTCTTCCGAGGAGCCCCGCTGCGGCTCGTGCCGGCACCCGTCTCGTCGGCGAGATTCCAGGCTCTGTCGATGAGGCAGATGCAGCTCGTGGTGGTGGTCGTGCTGGGGCAGCGGCTTGCGCCGGCGGCTCGCCTGCTGCAGCTGTCCGAGGAGCGGGCGAGGGCACGGCTGTCGGTGGTTGCTTCACGGCTTCGGCATCCCGGCCGGTCGCAGATCCCTTCCCGTGGTGGTGGGTGTCGGCCGGCACCGTGGTCGGAGAAGTCGTTGCCGGTGCAGTCGTCCTGGATCTTGCCGGTGGCGTCGCGCAGCCGCTGGGCGGTCGTGTCGGCGGTCTGCCGGTTCTCGTGGCGGTCGGCTGCGTTCTTCGGGTTCGGGAACGTGCCGAGGCTCGATAGTTGTCACCGGCGGAGCCGAATAGGCCGGCAGAAGGGCCGGGCTGAAGCGGCCTGGTTGTCACCTGGGAGGCAGGCTACTTGTCACAGACGCTCAATCAGCAGCCGTCCTGTCACCGGGTTGTGTCGTGACGCGCGACGGGCTCGCTGTGATGCTCGGCGAGCAGACCACGGCATGTGGACCTGCACGCGACGCGTTGATCGCCGGCGGGGCCTTCATCGTCTGGGACGGCCTGGTTCCTGCCGACCGCGTCGCACACACCTACCGAACACGGCTCCGTATCACCCAAAAGGGCGGCCAGTCGACGCTGGCCCTCGGCGCTACCGTCGACCTCCTCTTCCAGGCAGGAGAGGAGCCTCTCCGCATCGGGCGCATCGACGCGGCAGACCTGTCCTGGACGTTCATGCTCTTCCTCGACGCCACCGCAACGGCGGTACTGGGCTGCACCGGCGTAGCCAGAGGCGGGCCCCCGGCGGAGCCAGCCACTGACTTGAAGTGACAACACTCCTGCCTTGGTGGCAGCTGTCGTGCTTCGTCTCACAACGGTTGATCAATGCTCGCCATAAAAGGCGTCGGTTTCAGTAGTCGAGATCCAGATAATCAATGTCGTTGATTGCCACGTCCGACAGTCCCATGGCGCGAATTCCGCTGTCCTGGAAATAGGCGTCCTTGAATCCTTCGGCGATGATTTTGCGCATCTCCTGGTCGCCGGCACCGGTTTCGCGGGCGTCGAACAGGCGCTGTGCGTAGGCCGGGGGGAGGTGGACGGTGAGGCGTCGGAAGCGGCCGTCGTCGGTCGTGCCGACCGGGGCGGTGTAGCCGAACCTGGCCCTGGTCTCCACCGTGACCCCGCCCGTGGTGGCTGCTTGGCGCTGGCGGCGCTTACGCACCAGGGGCTGCCACCGCTGCCGTACGGCGTCGTCGATCTTGGCGGCGATGTCGGCGCGGGCGTGCTTGCGGGCACCGCGTCGGTAGCGGTTGACGGAGTCGGCGGTGACCCCGATCTCCTGCGCGACGGCCTTTGCGCTGCCGAACTGTTGGAGCAGGTAGCTGATCTGGCCCTTGAGGGTCTTCGGTGGCTCGCGGGTGAACGCTTCCCGGTCGGCCCTTTCGATCGCGTCGTCGATCTCCCCCACGGCCTTACTCTCCTTCGTCCAGGATGGCGTCGCCGCCCTTGATGTGGCGGGCCGGGTTGAGGCCCTTCTCCATCAGGTCGACCGCCCACAGCATCGACTGCACACCCTCCAGCTTCGCCAGGCCGGGTGTCGGGCCGAGGCGGAACCCGCCAGGCTGCGGCTTCCCGGAGGTGGTGTACGGCAGGAAGTCCAGCGGGCTCTCTCCCTGCGAGGGGCCTCGTCCGACGCCAGGGCGCCGGAGTTGTCCGCGGACTCCGAGGAGTACGAGCCGCCGCCGCCACCACCGCTGCCGCCGGAGGCAGCCGGGGCACTGCCGGCCGGGGCAGCTGCGCCCTCGGCCGCAGCGGCCTCGTCGGCCTCGCGGGACTTGATGACCTGGGCCTGGTGCTGCTCGAAGCGCTGCTGCGCCTCGGCGTACTGGGTCTCCCAGACCTCGCGCTGAGCCTCGAAGCCCTCGAGCCAGTCGTTGGTCTCGGGGTCGAAGCCCTCGGGGTAGATGTAGTTGCCCTGGTCGTCGTACGACGCGGCCATGCCGTACAGCGTCGGGTCGAACTCGACCGAGGCCGGGTCGCCGCCGAAGGCCTCGTTGGCCTGCTTCAGCGAGAGGCTGATGCGACGGCGCTCGAGGTCGATGTCGATGACCTTGACGAAGATCTCGTCGTTGACCTGGACGACCTGCTCCGGGATCTCCACGTGGCGCTCGGCCAGCTCGGAGATGTGGACCAGGCCCTCGATGCCCTCGTCGACGCGCACGAACGCACCGAACGGAACGAGCTTGGTGACCTTACCGGGAACAACCTGCCCGATCTGGTGCGTACGGGCGAACTGCTGCCACGGGTCTTCCTGCGTCGCCTTGAGCGACAGCGAGACGCGCTCGCGGTCCATGTCGACGTCGAGGACCTCGACGGTGACTTCCTGGCCGACCTCGACAACCTCGGAGGGGTGGTCGATGTGCTTCCAGGAGAGCTCGGAGACGTGCACGAGACCGTCGACGCCACCCAGGTCCACGAAGGCACCGAAGTTGACGATCGAGGAAACGACGCCGGAGCGGACCTGACCCTTCTGCAGGGTCGTGAGGAACGTCTGGCGGACCTCGGACTGGGTCTGCTCGAGCCAGGCGCGGCGGGACAGGACCACGTTGTTGCGGTTCTTGTCCAGCTCGATGATCTTGGCCTCGAGCTCCTTGCCCACGTAGGGCTGGAGGTCGCGGACGCGACGCATCTCGACGAGCGACGCCGGGAGGAAGCCACGGAGGCCGATGTCGAGGATGAGACCACCCTTGACGACCTCGATGACGGTACCGGTGACGATGCCGTCTTCTTCCTTGATCTTCTCGATGGTGCCCCAGGCACGCTCGTACTGAGCGCGCTTCTTCGAGAGGATCAGGCGGCCTTCCTTGTCCTCCTTCTGGAGAACCAGGGCCTCGATCTCGTCGCCGACCTTGACGACCTCGTTCGGGTCGACGTCGTGCTTGATCGAGAGCTCGCGGCTCGGGATGACACCTTCGGTCTTGTAACCGATGTCGAGGAGGACCTCGTCGCGGTCAACCTTGACGATGACACCGTCAACGATGTCGCCGTCGTTGAAGTACTTGATCGTCTCGTCGATCGCCGCGAGGAACGCGTCCGCGTCGCCGATGTCGTTGACCGCAACCTGCGGAGTGGTGGCGGTGGTCTCGGTGCTGCTCGTCATGTGGGAAAGGGCTCCGGTACGGACAGTGAGTCGTAGGTACTGCTACGCCGAAAGCCCGTATCGCCTCTGCAGAAGCCGGACAGCCTGGAAAGCACCCCACCCGAACCGGGAAGGCGCCCTCGACAACCGAGGGGACATGCAACAGACGCGAGCGCGGCCTGCTAGGTCTGAAGCGCGCAGGCTCGCAGCGCAACTTGTAGCATACGGGGGCAGCCGGACAGGGTCAATGCGCGAAGGCGCACACCCGGGGCACAACACCCCAATTCCGGCACAACTCACGTTCACCGAGGCCACATCGGTCACGGCGGTGTGTCGCGCGCACACGGGCGTACTCACCCGTACGGCCCGTGGAGGCACCCGCGCGAGGCGGGTGAAGGCAAACTACAACGACGGGCACGATGAGCCAAGAGATCTACGAGTCCGAACCTGAAGCGACCCGGCGGGAAGCCGGTGAGGCGGAGAGCAGCCGGGCGAGCCGCGGCTGGTGGGACCGGAACGCCGACGAGTACCAGAGCGACCACGGGGCGTTCCTCGGGGACGACCGCTTCATCTGGGGTCCGGAGGGGCTGGACGAGGCCGAGGCCGCCCTGCTGGGCCCGGCGGACGGACTGAAGGGCCTGGACGTCCTGGAGATCGGGGCCGGCGCCGCCCAGTGCTCGCGCTGGCTCGCCGCGCGGGGCGCCCGCCCGGTGGCCCTGGACCTCTCCCACCGCCAGCTCCAGCACGCCCTGCGGATCGGCGACGACGTCCCCCTGGTGGAGGCCGACGCCGGACGGCTCCCCTTCCGGGACGGCTCCTTCGACCTGGCCTGCTCCGCCTACGGCGCGGTGCCCTTCGTCGCCGACCCCGTCCAGGTGTTCCGCGAGGTGCGCCGCGTGCTGCGGCCGGGGGGCCGCTGGGTCTTCTCGGTGACGCACCCGATCCGCTGGGCGTTCCCCGACGAACCGGGGCCGGAGGGCCTCTCCGTCTCCGCCTCCTATTTCGACCGGGTCCCGTACGTGGAGCAGGACGAGCACGGCGACGCGGTGTACGTGGAGCACCACAGGACGCTGGGCGACCGGGTGCGGGACGTGGTGGCGGGCGGCTTCCGGCTGGTCGACCTGGTGGAACCGGAGTGGCCGGCCTGGAACGCCCAGGAGTGGGGCGGCTGGTCCCCGCTGCGCGGCCACCTGATCCCCGGTACCGCGATCTTCGTCTGCGAGCGGGACGGGCGGGCCGGCTAGGCACCGGCGGCCCGGGGCGCGGGCGCGGCGTACGAGACTGGGGGCGTGATCCGTACCGACGCCCTGGACCAGTTGCCCGTACGCACCGCTGTGCCCGCCCTGGAGCGGGCGCTCGACGAGCGGGGGGCGGCGGTGCTCTGCGCGCCGCCGGGGACCGGCAAGACGACCCTCGTCCCTCTGGTGCTCGCCGGACTGACCGGGGGCGGACCGGCGCGCCGGGTCCTCGTCGCCGAGCCCCGCCGGATCGCCGCCCGGGCCGCGGCACGGCGGATGGCGTGGCTGCTCGGTGAGCGGACCGGCGGCCGGGTCGGCTTCACGGTGCGCGGCGAGAGATCGGTCGGACCGGACACGGTGGTGGAGGTCGTGACCACCGGGGTACTCCTCCAGCGGCTGCAGCGCGACCAGGAACTGGCCGGCGTCGACGTGGTGATCATCGACGAGTGCCACGAGCGTCATCTGGACGCCGACACGGCCGCCGCGTTCCTGCTCGACGTACGGGGGACGATCCGGCCCGACCTGCGTCTGGTCGCGGCGTCGGCGACGACGGACGCCGAAGGCTGGGCACGGCTGCTCGGCGATGCCCCCGTGGTCGAGGCACAGGGCGTCTCGCACCCGGTCGAGGTGGTCTGGGCGCCGCCGACCGGCCCCGTGAGGCCGCCGCACGGGATGAGGGTGGACCCGGCCCTGCTGACGCATGTGGCCGCGGTGGTGCGCCGGGCGCTCGCCGAGCGGGACGGCGACGTCCTGTGCTTCCTGCCCGGTGTCGGCGAGATCGGCCGGGTGGCCGGGCAGCTCGCGGGCACGGGCGCCGAGGTGCTCCAGGTGCACGGGCGAGCCCCGGCCGCCGTGCAGGACGCGGTACTGGCCGGTCCGTCCGGCGGGCGCCGGGTGGTGCTGACGACCTCCGTGGCGGAGTCGTCCCTGACGGTGCCGGGAGTGCGGGTCGTCGTGGACTCGGGACTCGCCAGGGAACCGCGTACCGACCACGCGCGGGGGCTGAGCGCGCTGACGACCGTACGGGCGTCGCGGGCGGCGGGCCGCCAGCGGGCGGGCCGCGCGGGGCGCGAGGCACCGGGCGCCGTGTACCGCTGCTGGGACCAGGCCGAGGACGGGCGTCTCGCCGCGTTCCCCTCCCCCGAGATCAAGGTGGCCGACCTCGCGGCGTTCGCGCTGCAGGCGGCGTGCTGGGGCGATCCGGACGCCTCCGGGCTCGCGCTCCTGGACCCGCCGCCCGCCGGCGCCATGGGCGCGGCCCGGGAGGTGCTGGCCGCGGTGGGCGCGGTCGACGAGGCGGGGCGCGCGACGAGCCGGGGCGTGAGGATGTCCCGGCTCGGCCTGCACCCCCGGCTGGCCCGCGCCCTCCTGGACGGCGCGGACGAGGTGGGCGGGCGCCGGGCCGCGGAGGTGGTGGCGCTGCTGAGCGAGGAGCCGCCACGGGAGTACGGCGACGACCTGGCGCACGCGCTGCGCACGGCACGGCGCGGCGGGGACGGTTACGCGGCACGCTGGCGGCAGGAGGTCCGGCGGCTCTCGCAGTCCCTCGGCCCGACGGGGGCCGCGGAGGGCGGGCCGGACGACGCCGCCGTGGGACTGGTGGCGGCTTTGGCGTTCCCGGAGCGCGTGGCACGGGCCCGGGGAGAGGGGGCCTTCCTGATGGCGTCGGGCACGGGCGCGGAGCTGCGGGACGGCTCACGGCTGCGCAGCGCACCGTGGCTCGCGGTAGCGGTCGCCGACCGGCCCGCCCATGCCGCGTCGGCCCGGGTGCGGCTGGCGGCCGTCGTCGACGAGGGCACGGCACGGCTGGCCGCCGGACATCTGCGGTTCTCCGGCGATGAGGTCCGCTGGGCGGACGGCGACGTGGTGGCGCGTTCCGTGGAACGCCTCGGCGCCGTGGAACTCTCGGTGCGCGCGCTGCGGAGGCCCGCCCCGGAGCTGGTGCGCGCGGCGCTGCTGGAGGGGCTGCGCCGTGAGGGGCCGGGGCTGCTGCGGTGGACCCGGGACAGCGAGCAGCTGCGGCTGCGGCTCGCGTTTCTGCACCGGGTGCTGGGGGCGCCGTGGCCCGATGTGTCGGACGGCGCGCTGCTGGCACGCGCCGACGAGTGGCTGGAGCCCGAGCTGTCGCGGGCCGGCCGCCGCGCGGATCTGGCGCGGATCGACGCCGGACAGGCGGTGCGACGGCTCCTGCCGTGGGCGACGGGCGACGCCGCCCGGCTCGACGAGCTGGCCCCGGAGCGGATCGAGGTGCCGAGCGGGTCCAGGATCCGGGTGGAGTACGGCGGCGAACAGCCCGTGCTGGCGGTGAAACTCCAGGAGCTCTTCGGGCTGAGCGAGACGCCCCGGGTGGCCGGGGTGCCCGTCCTGGTCCACCTGCTCTCCCCCGCCGGGCGCCCGGCGGCGGTGACGGCGGACCTGGCGTCGTTCTGGCGGGAGGGGTACAGGGACGTACGGGCGGAACTGCGCGGCCGCTACCCGAAGCACCCGTGGCCCGAGGACCCGACGACGACGGAGGCGACCCGCTTCACGTCGGCGCGGCTGCGCCGGGACTGACCGGGACCACCGGCAGCGCCAGGGCCACCCGCCGCGCAGGACCGGGCGGCCGGCACGGTAGCCGGACGCCCTCGGTCCCGTGCGGGTCAGGCCGCGGGCGCCTCGACCTTGAGCTCCACGGTCACCGTGGCGCCGCTCGCGGTGGTGAGCCGCAGCGTGTAGGTGCCCGCCGTGTCGTCGGCGTAGATCTTCGGGAGCTCGAGGAGCCCGTCGGCGCCGGTCGTCAGGTCCAGGGTGCGGACGGGGTTGCCGTCCGCGTCCTTGAAGTACGGACCCTTGTCGTTCTCGGCGGGCGTCTCCGCGTCGGTGATCATCGTGGCGGTGACGGCGGTGTCCGCCACCCCCGTGCCCTTGTACGTGGTCCTGACCTCGACCCGCTCGGCGAACTCGGCGCCGGGGGCGGCCGTCAGAGCCTTGTCGCCGGTGCGGGCGATGGTGTCCGCCACCCGGGCGGTGACGCTCGCGGTCAAGGAGACGGCGCGCGGCTTGGTGGTGCCGGCGACCGCCGTCACCTTGAAGGTGCCCGTCTTCTCGCCGGCCGTCAGGACGGGAGCGGTGACGGTGCCGTCGGCTCCGGTTGCCAGCGTCACCGTGCTCTTCCCGCCGGCGAAGCGGGTGTCCGTCTCGCCGACGAGGGCGAAGGTCACCGAGGTCTTGGCGAGCGGGGCGCCGAGCGTGTTCCTCGCCCGGACCTTGACGCGCTCGGTGAACGCCTCGCCGGCCGTGGCGGTGAGGCTGCCGGTGCCCGCGTTCTCGAGGCTGCCGAGGGTCTCGGACGGGGTGGGTGTGGTGGTCGGCGGCTTGGTCGTGGGAGGAGGCGTGGGGGTGGGGCTCGGCGTCGTACCGCCGCCGGGCTTCGAGGGCTCCGGGTCGGGGCTCGGGGACGTACCGCCGCTCGGAGTGCTGGGCGAGGGCGTGGGAGTGGGCGTGGGCGACGGGGAGGACGTGCTGTTGTCCGTGCCCGCCGGGAGGACGCCCGTGCCGTCCGGGACCTCGTGGGTGCCGCGGTTGTAGTAGTCGAACCAGGAGCGCACCGTGCGCAGGTACTCCGTCGAGTGGTTGTAGCTCAGTACCGCCCGGTCGAGGTCCGCGGCGAGCGACAGGTCGCGGGTGCCGGCGCAGAGGTAGCGCCCGGCGGCGAGCGCGGCGTCGTAGATGTTGTTGGGGTCCTTGCGTCCGTCGCCGTTGCCGTCCTGGCCCCAGGTGGCCCAGGTGGACGGGATGAACTGCATCGGGCCGACCGCACGGTCGTGGGTCGCGTCGCCGTCGTACTGCCCGCCGTCGGTGTCCTTGATGAGCGCGAAGCCCTGACCGTTGAGCGCCGGGCCGAGGATCGGGGAGAAGGTGGTGCCGTTCGCGTCGACCTTGCCGCCGCGGGCCTGGCCGGACTCGACCTTGCCGATCGCGGCGAGCAGCTGCCACGGCAGCCGGCACGCGGCGTCGGTGCCGGCGAGCTCCTGCTGGGCCTTCTTGTACGCCGCCAGGACCGAGGCGGGTATGCCGGCTTCGGCACTGCCTGTCACGGGCAGATTTATCGAAGTACCGGGCTTGTTGGGCGTGTTGAGCGGTGGAAGGTCCGTGTAGTAGGGCGAGTTGCCCGTGGCCGCGCTGTCGCCGGACGGTGTCGCACCGGTCGCCGTCCGGTCACCCGCAGCACTGTCGGGGTGCGGTGCGGCAGGAGCCTGAGAGGCGGAGAGGGCCGCTACGGCAGCCGCCGCCACCGCGGTGGTGGTGGCCCCCCTGCGCAGTCTGCGGCCGAATTGCGCTGCCATACGTGTCGGTCCCTCCCCGTCGACGGCTGCCCGCGCTCCCCAGCGCGAGAACTCAGGCGACCCTACGACAACTCCCGCCGCCCGAACACTGGCCCCTGACCGGTTCTTACCGATTTCTCAGCTTCCCTGCCGTCAAGTCACCGGAACACATCGGGCGGGTGACGCGGGCTCACGCATACTTGCCGCCATGCCGTTCACGCTCAGCCATGCCGCAGCCGTGCTCCCGGGAATCCGGAGGTCCGGCACGGGCCGTGGACCGCTCGTCGCATCCGCTCTCGTCGCCGGGTCGTTCGCGCCCGATTTGACCTACTACGCGGACACGGCCGTGCCCGGGGCGATGGAGTTCGGCGAGGTGACACACGCCGCGTGGGGAGTGTTCACCGTGGATGTCCTCATCACGGGCGCCCTGGTGGCACTGTGGCTGATGCTGCGCGAACCGCTCGTCGCGCTGCTGCCCGGGGCGGCACAGGGGCGCGTGCACACCTTCGTACGAGGACGGCGCCGGCAGCCCGGTGGGCCGGTCCTCTCCGAGGTGGTGTGGTTCGTCCTGTCCGCCGTCATCGGCTCGGGGACCCATGTCGTGTGGGACGCCTTCACACATCACGACCGGTGGGGCACGGAGCTGATCCCCGTCCTCAACCGGAGCGTCGGCGGTCACCCGGTGTTCCAGGTCGTCCAGTACGGCAGTTCGGCGCTGGCCCTGATGATCCTGGCGTGGTTCACGTACACGGGCCTGCGGCGCACCGGTCCGGTCCCGGCACCGGAGTCCGTACCGGTGCTGGGCCGGACCGAACGCGGATGGGCCGGCGCGCTCCTGGCGCTGTGCGTCCTGCTGGGCGTCGTCCACCGGTGTGCCCGCTGGTACACCTACTCCGGGAACGTCGGCACGCCCCTGGACATCATCCCGACCGCGTGCTTCGGAGCCGGAGCGGGCCTCGCGGCCGGACTCGTGCTGTACGGGGCGTGGATGCGGCTGCTGCGGAAGCCGTCCGGGCCCCGGCCGCTGGACGGGCCCCGTGCGGACACCGCACGGACCCGCCCCGCAGGCCAGGAAGCTGGCTGAGGCCGTCGGGCCTCCCGTTGTCTCCCGTCCGGGACGGCCCTCAGTGCGCGGCCGTCTCCCAGTCCGTGCCGACACCGACCGAGACGTCCAGCGGCGCACGGAGCTCGACCGCCGTGGACATCTCCCGGCGCAGGATCTCCTCGACCTGCTCCCGCTCGCCCTTCGCGATCTCCAGGACGATTTCGTCGTGGACCTGGAGCAGCATCCGTGACGTCAGCTTCGCCTCGGTCAGCGCCCGGTCCACGTGCAGCATCGCGACCTTCACGATGTCGGCGGCCGTTCCCTGGATCGGAGCGTTGAGCGCCATCCGCTCGGCCGTCTCGCGCCGCTGCCGGTTGTCGCTGTTCAGGTCCGGAAGGTAGCGGCGTCGGCCGAAGACCGTCTCCGTGTATCCGGTGGACCTGGCTTCCTCCACGACCCGGTGCAGGTAGTCGCGCACCCCGCCGAACCGCAGGAAGTAGGTGTCCATCAGCCCGCGCGCCTCACCGGCGTCGATGTTCAGCTGCTGGGAGAGACCGAACGCGGAGAGCCCGTAGGCCAGGCCGTAGGACATCGCCTTGATCTTGCGGCGCATCTCCGCGTCGACGGCCGACTTCTCGACGCCGAACACCTGCGAGGCGACCGTCGTGTGCAGGTCCTCCCCGGAGGTGAACGCCTCGATCAGACCGGCGTCCTCGGAGAGGTGGGCCATCACCCGCAGCTCGATCTGGCTGTAGTCGGCCGTCATCAGCGTCTCGAAGCCCTCGCCGACGACGAAGCCCCGGCGGATCGCCCGCCCCTCGTCCGTACGGACGGGGATGTTCTGCAGGTTGGGGTCGGTCGACGAGAGCCGGCCCGTGGCCGCGACCGTCTGGTTGAACGTGGTGTGGATACGGCCGTCCGCACCGATCGTCTTGATGAGGCCTTCGACGGTGACCCGCAGCTTCGCCTGCTCCCGGTGGCGCAGCATGATGACCGGCAGCTCGTGCTCGGTCTGCGCGGCCAGCCAGGCCAGGGCGTCCGCGTCGGTCGTGTAACCCGTCTTCGTCTTCTTCGTCTTCGGCAGGGCAAGCTCACCGAAGAGGACCTCCTGGAGCTGCTTGGGCGAGCCGAGGTTGAACTCACGGCCCACCGCGGCATGCGCCTCCTTCACCGCCTGCTGCACCGCACCGGCGAACTGCTGCTCCATGCCCTCAAGATGCGCCCGGTCGGCGGCGATGCCGTGCCGCTCCAGACGGGCCAGCATGATCGAGGTGGGCAGCTCCATGTCGTGCAGCAGCCCGGTGGCACCGACCTCCTTCAGGCGCGTCGTGAACGCGTCCCCGAGGTCCAGCACCGCGCGCGCCTGCGCCATCAGGGCGTCGGCCTCCGCGCGGTCCTCCGCACCGAAGGCCAGCTGCCCGTCGGACGCGGGGGCCGGCGCCAGCTCCCGGCCGAGGTACTCCACGGCCAGTGCGTCCAGGGCGAACGAACGGCGGCCGGGCTTGACGAGATAGGCGGCGAGCGCGGTGTCCATGGTGATGCCCTCCAGCCGCCAGCCCTGCTCGGGGAAGACCCGCAGGGCGTTCTTGGCGTTGTGCAGGACCTTGGGCTGCCCGGGGTCCGCGAGCCAGGCGGCCAGGGCCTGCTCGTCGGCCTCGTCGAGCTCGGCCGGGTCCAGCCAGGCGGCGGCCCCGTCGGCGGCGGCGAGCGCGATCTCGGTGACCGTGCCGGCGCCCAGCGACCATGTGTCGACGGTCATCACGCCGAGCGGCTGCCCGCCACGGGCCTCCAGCCAGGGGGCGACCTCGCCCGATCCCAGCACCGCACCGTCCAGCTCGATACCGGCCGCGGGCTCCGGCGGACCGGCCTCCTCCGCACCCGGGTCGACGGCGAGCAGGCGCTCGCGCAGGCTCGGGTTACGGATCTCCAGGATGTCCAGCACACCCGTGACCGCCGTGCGGTCGTACGGAGCACGCTCGAGCTCGGCCGGGACCTTCGGCAGCTCCACGTCACGGACCATCTCGGTCAGCACACGGTTCATCTTCACCGCGTCCAGGTGGTCCCGGAAATTCTGGCCCGCCTTACCCTTCACCTCGTCGGCCCGCTCGACCAGTTCCGCGAACGAACCGAACTGGTTGATCCACTTCGCCGCCGTCTTCTCACCCACACCGGGGATACCCGGAAGGTTGTCCGACGGGTCACCGCGCAGCGCCGCGAAGTCCGGATACTGGTTCGGCGTGAGGCCGTACTTCTCCTGGACCTTCTCCGGGGTGAAGCGCGTCAGCTCCGAGACGCCCTTCGTGGGGTAGAGCACCGTCACGTTGTCCGTGATCAGCTGGAACGAATCGCGGTCACCCGTGACGATCAGGACCTCGAAGCCCGCCGCCTCGGCCTGCGTGGCCAGCGTCGCGATGACGTCGTCCGCCTCGAAACCGTCCACCGCGAACCGGTCGGCGCGCATCGCGTCCAGGAGCTCACCGATGAGCTCGACCTGCCCCTTGAACTCGTCGGGGGTCTTGGAGCGGTTCGCCTTGTACTCCGGGAACTCCTTCGCACGCCACGTCTTGCGGGACACGTCGAACGCGACCGCGAAATGCGTGGGGGCCTCGTCGCGCAGCGTGTTCGCCAGCATCGACATGAAGCCGTACACGGCATTCGTCGGCTGCCCCGTCGCCGTCGTGAAATTCTCCGCGGGCAGGGCGAAGAACGCCCGGTACGCCAGGGAGTGCCCGTCCATGAGGAGCAGGCGCGGTCGGTTGTCTGCCGTGTTCTTCGATGCCGTCTCAGCCACGCCCCCGATCCTGCCACGGACCGCTGACAATCCGGACCGGCCTGCGCCCGCCCCCGGACCGGGCGCCGTCCGGCCCCGATATCACGGCCTCCGGACCGGTCTCCCGCACTCCCCGCTTCCCCCGGAGCACCCCGGCACGCGTGCATGACAGGATCGAAGGACTGTGAAGGCGTAAGAAGACGCGACAGGACGCCACGACACGCACGGCCGCGATGCGCGCCCGCACGCGCTCGGAGGCGGCCGAAGGCTCGAAGGGGAGCACCATGGCCACGAAGCCCCCGACCGGTGACCCGGTCCAGGACGCGCCGCAGATCGACGGGGTCCAGCACGCCGCCGCCGGGCTGCCCGCCATCGCCCACACCCTGCGCATCGCCCAGCAGCAGATGGGCGTGCGGCGCACCGCGCAGACCCTCCTCAAGGTCAACCAGAAGGACGGCTTCGACTGCCCCGGCTGCGCCTGGCCCGAGGGCGACAAGCGCCACGCGGCCGAGTTCTGCGAGAACGGCGCCAAGGCCGTCGCCGAGGAAGCGACCCTGCGCCGCGTCACCCCCGACTTCTTCGCCGCCCACCCCGTAGCCGACCTGGGAACCCGCAGCGGCTACTGGCTCGGCCAGCAGGGACGCATCACGCAACCTGTGTATCTGCCCGAGGGCGCCGATCGGTACGAGGCCGTGACCTGGGAGCGCGCCTTCCAGATCATCGCCGAGGAGCTGACCGCGCTCTCCTCCCCCGACGAGGCGCTCTTCTACACCTCCGGCCGCACCAGCAACGAAGCGGCGTTCCTCCTCCAGCTCTTCGCCCGGGAGTTCGGCACCAACAACCTGCCCGACTGCTCCAACATGTGCCACGAGTCGTCCGGCTCGGCCCTCACCGAAACCATCGGGATCGGCAAGGGCAGCGTCAGCCTCGAAGACCTCCACCGGGCCGACCTGATCATCGTCGCCGGGCAGAACCCCGGCACCAACCACCCCCGGATGCTCTCGGCCCTCGAACAGGCCAAAGCCGCCGGCGCGAAGATCATCTCGGTGAACCCGCTGCCCGAAGCCGGCCTCGAACGGTTCAAGAACCCCCAGACGGCACGCGGCATGCTCAAGGGGGCGGCCCTCACCGACCTCTTCCTCCAGATCCGCATCGGCGGCGACCAGGCGCTCTTCCGCCTCCTGAACAAAATGATCATCGAGGCCGACGGAGCCGTCGACACCGACTTCGTCACCGAACACACCCACGGCTACGAGGAGTTCGCCGAGGCCGCCCGCGCGGCGGACTGGGACGAGACCCTCACCGCCACCGGACTCGACCGCGACGCCATCGAGCAGGCGCTCGCCATGGTCCTCGCGTCGAGGCGCACCATCGTCTGCTGGGCCATGGGCCTCACCCAGCACAAGCACTCCGTGCCGACCATCCGCGAGGTGGTCAACCTCCTCCTCCTGCGCGGCAACATCGGCAGGCCCGGCGCCGGCGTCTGCCCCGTCCGCGGCCACTCCAACGTCCAGGGCGACCGCACCATGGGCATCTTCGAACGGCCCTCCACCGCCTTCCTCGACGCCCTCGACCAGGAATTCGGCATCACCTCGCCCCGGCACCACGGCTACGACGTCGTACGGTCCATCCAGGCACTCCGCGACGGCGACGCCAAGGTCTTCTTCGCCATGGGCGGCAACTTCGTCGGCGCCACCCCCGACACCGCCGTCACCGAGGCCGCCATGCGCCGCGCCCGGCTCACCGTCCACGTCTCGACCAAACTCAACCGCTCGCACGCCGTCACCGGGACCCGCGCCCTGATCCTGCCCACGCTCGGCCGCACCGACAAGGACGTCCAGGCAGGCGGGAAGCAGTTCGTCACCGTCGAGGACTCCATGGGCATGGTCCACTCCTCGCGCGGCAACCTCACCCCCGCGAGCCCGCACCTGCTCTCCGAACCCGCGATCGTCGCCCGCCTGGCCCGCGCAGTCCTCGGCCCCGCCTCCACCACACCCTGGGAGGACTTCGAGAAGGACTACGGCACGATCCGCGACCGCATCTCCCGCGTCGTGCCCGGCTTCGAGGACTTCAACGCCCGGGTCGCACGGCCCGGCGGCTTCACGCTCCCCCACGCCCCCCGCGACGAACGCCGCTTCCCCACCGCCACCGGCAAGGCGAACTTCACCGCCGCGCCGGTCGAGTACCCCGCGCTCCCCGAAGGGCGGCTGCTGCTCCAGACGCTGCGCTCCCACGACCAGTACAACACCACGATCTACGGCCTCGACGACCGCTACCGCGGCATCAAGGGCGGCCGCCGCATCGTGATGGTCAACCCCGAGGACGCCCGCGCCCTCGGACTCGCCGACGGCTCCTACACCGACCTCGTCAGCGAATGGAAGGACGGCGTCGAACGCCGCGCCCCCGGCTTCCGCGTCGTCCACTACCCCACCGCACGGGGCTGCGCCGCCGCGTACTACCCGGAGACCAACGTGCTCGTCCCGCTCGACGCCACCGCGGACACCAGCAACACCCCGGCCAGCAAGTCGGTCGTCGTCCGGTTCGAGAGGACCTGAGCTCCCGCGCCGGTGCCGGACCACCCACGAGCCCGGCGTGATCCGGACGACAGGCACTAAGCGCACGCTCAGCCGTCTGATAAGAACAGTGCACACAGCAGCGAACGACCGCACACGATCGGAGCCGGACCCCATGGGCGAGCACACCGCACCCACGTTCCCCCAGGAGATCATCGACGAGTACGCGGCACTCGGCGTCGACCTCCCCGCACTCTTCTCCGCCGGACACCTCGGCGAGCGCATGGGCGTCACGATCGTCGAGGCCTCCGCCGACCGCGTCGTGGGCACCATGCCCGTCGAGGGCAACACCCAGCCCTACGGACTGCTCCACGGCGGCGCCTCGGCCGTCCTCGCCGAGACCCTCGGCTCCATCGGCACCATGCTCCACGGCGGCGCCACCAAGATCGCCGTGGGCGTCGACCTGAACTGCACCCACCACCGCGGCGTCCGCAACGGCCTCGTCACGGGCGTCGCCACCCCCGTCCACCGGGGCCGCTCCACCGCCACGTACGAGATCGTCATCACCGACGAGCACGAAAAGCGGGTCTGCACCGCCCGCCTCACCTGCCTGCTCCGCGACGCACCCCGCCCCACCGCCGACTGACCCACCCCGCGTCAACACCCCACTGCCCGGCCGGAAAGCTCACCGCATTCCGGACCGGGCAGACCCATATCCGCAGCAATTCCGTGGACTTGACGGACACGCAGGGTCAACACCCTTGACCGCCAAGCCCGTTCCATGAGCCACTTCAACAGCCGCGCCACCTTCGCGGCCCATCACACACATCCCACACATGTAACACTGCGTAACATGTGTGCAATACACGAAAAACGTCGCGCACCCCGCTCCCGCACGGCCGGCCGACCTCCCCCCGTGCCCCTTGCGCCCCGATTCGCGCGACAGCACCAAGATCACCCCAAGCCCCTTAGCAGAGCTGCGGGTTCTCACCATGCGGTCACTTCGGCGCCCGGGCAAATGCCGTACATCTCCACACTGCGACCAACAAGCCTTCCCCACGGCATAACAAGACAGTCACATCATCAGCGGACCCGTCCCGCGCCCCCTCACCTGCCCTTAGAGTCACGGCCAGTCACCGCGCCGCCGGGCGCGTCTGCTGCACGGCCCTGTATCGACCAGTACGGCCCGGCGATCGTCACGGCACCTCAGCAGAGGAGGCCGCGCCAGGGAAAGGACCTTTCGTGCGACACCGTTCTTTGCTCATACTCACCACAGTGCTCACCACAGGCGCACTGACGCTCACCGCCTGCGGATCGCGCGACGACGACACCAAGGGCAGCAGCGGCGGCGACACCCAGACCGTCGTCATCGGTGTCGACGCACCCCTGACCGGCGACCTCTCCGCCCTCGGCCTCGGCATCAAGAACTCCGCCGACCTCGCCGTCAAGACCGCCAACGCGGACAAGACGGTCCCCGGCGTCAAGTTCGAACTCCAGGCACTCGACGACCAGGCCCAGCCCTCCGTCGGCCAGCAAAACGCCCAGAAGTTCATCGGCAACAAGGACCTCCTCGGCGTCGTCGGCCCGCTGAACTCCGGCGTCGCCCAGTCGATGCAGAAGCCCTTCACCGACGCCAAGCTCACCCAGGTCTCCCCCGCCAACACCGGCACCGAGCTGACCCAGGGCAACAACTGGAAGACCGGCGACAAGAAGCGCCCCTACGCGGCCTACTTCCGCACCGCCACCACGGACGCCATCCAGGGCGCCTTCGCCGCGAACTACCTCTTCAAGAACGCCAAGGTCAAGGACGTCTACCTCATCGACGACCAGAAGCCCTACGGCGCAGGCCTCGCCGCCTCCTTCAAGTCGACCTTCACGGAGCTCGGCGGCAAGATCGTCGGCACCGACCACATCAACCCCGACGACCGCGACTTCAACTCCGTCGTCACCAAGGTCAAGAGCTCCGGCGCCAAGGCCGTCTACTACGGCGGTGAGTACCCCGCCGGCGCACCCCTGAGCCAGCAGCTCAAGGACAGCGTCCAGATCCCCCTCATGGGCGGCGACGGCATGTACAGCGCCGACTTCATCAAGCTCAACAAAAAGGCCGAAGGCGACATCGCCACCTCCGTCGGCAAGCCCGTCGAAGAGCTCGAGTCCGCCAAGAAGTTCATCGCCGACTACAAGACCGCCGGCTACAAGGACGCCTACGAGGCCTACGGCGGCGGCACCTACGACGCCGCCTGGTCCATCATCGAGGCCGTCAAGGCAGTCGTCGCCGAGAACGACGGCAAGCTCCCCGACGACGCCCGCGCCAAGGTCCTCGAAGCGATGAGCAAGGTCAGCTTCGAAGGCGTCACCGGCCCCGTCTCCTTCGACGAGTACGGCGACACCACCAACACCATGATGACCGCCTACCAGGTCACCAGCGGCAAGTGGGCCTCCAAGCTCAGCGAGGCCGTCAAGTAGGTCCACCAAGGACCCCACGGCCACAGCACACGCAAACAAGACCGCGCGGGAGCGCTACGAGCACTCCCGCGCGGTGCCATATCCGAACCACCCACGGAGGCCCTGCGGTGAACGAACTGCCGCAACAGCTGGCCAATGGACTCATCCTCGGCGCGATGTACGGTCTCATCGCGATCGGTTACACGATGGTCTACGGAATCATCCAGCTCATCAACTTCGCACACGGCGAGATCTTCATGATCGGGGGCTTCGGAGCCCTCACGGTCTACCTCGGGCTTCCGTCCGGACTCTCCCTGCTCGCTGCGATACCCCTCATGATCGCCGGCGGAGTCATATGCTCCGTCGCCGTCAGCGTCGCCGCCGAACGCTTCGCCTACCGGCCACTGCGCAGCGCGCCACGCCTAGCCCCCCTCATCACCGCCATCGGCCTCTCCCTCGCACTCCAGCAGGCAGTGTGGATGTGGTACCCCGACGCCACCAAGGACCGCTCCTTCCCCCAGTTCAAGGGTGAAGCGATCGACCTCTTCGGCGCCCACATCCAGCGCGGCGACCTCTTCGTCCTCATCGCCGCACCCGTCTGCATGCTCGCCCTCGGCCTCTTCGTCTCCAAGACACGAGCCGGCCGCGGCATGCAGGCCACCTCGCAGGACCCCGACACCGCCAAGCTCATGGGCATCAACACCGACCGCATCATCGTCATGGCCTTCGCCATCGGTGCCGCGTTCGCCGCCGTCGCCGCCGTCGCCTACGGGCTCAAGAACGGCCAGATCGGCTTCCGCATGGGCTTCATCATGGGCCTCAAGGCCTTCACCGCAGCCGTCCTCGGCGGCATCGGCAACATCTACGGCGCCATGCTCGGCGGAGTCGTCCTCGGCGTCGCCGAAGCCCTCGCCACCGGCTACATGAGCGACGTCCCCGGCATGGAACTCTTCGGAGGCGGCGCCTGGAAGGACGTGTGGGCCTTCGTGCTCCTCATCCTCGTCCTCCTCATACGCCCGCAAGGCCTGCTGGGCGAACGCGTCGCGGACAGGGCGTGATACCCATGACCACCACGACCCCCGCCGCGCACAGCGCCACACTCCCCCTGCCCACCACGGCAGCCCGCGCCGCCACCACCACCGGCGCCGCACTCGCCCTCATCGGCACCTTCCTCGCCTGGACCTACACCGACACCTTCCCCGGCGACCTCACCGTCACCGGCTACCCCGGCGGCCTCCAGGTCCTCACCCTCATCAGCGCAGCACTCACCCTGCTCTTCGCCCTCTCCGGATACGGCATCAAGGGCCTGCGCTGGCTCACCCCCGGCGGCACCAACAGCCCCACCAGGCTCCTCGCCCTCGGCACCTTCATCACCACCGCCTACACCGTCATCGCCGTCATCGTCACCAAGGACGACAACGGCAACCTCCTCGGCCTGATCGAACTGGAACCCGGCGCCTGGGTCAGCCTCATCGGCGCACTCCTCGCCGTCGTCGCCGCCCTCGGACTCCCCAACGACCAGCCCCTGGACGACACCACCACCCCGAACGCACTCAACCGATTCCTCGGCAGCCTCCGCGCACCGGCACCCGCCCGCGCCAAGGCACTCCCCTCCTGGGCCGAAATCCTCATCATCGCCGGAGCCTTCGGCGTCGCGCTCGAGGTCTTCACCTACGGCATCGACACCGAATACGCCGAACTCTTCATCGGCTACGTCATCGCCGTCGCCTTCGGATTCACCGCACTCACCCGGGCCGGACTCATCGCCCGCGTCACCGCGCTGACCTCGAAGCACCGCAACGTCACCCTGTGCGCCGCACTCGTCGCAGCGTTCTGCTTCCCCTTCACCCAGCAGAACGAGGAATACGCCCTCATCGGCGCCAACATCCTCATCTTCGCGACCGTCGCACTCGGCCTCAACGTCGTCGTCGGCCTCGCCGGACTCCTCGACCTCGGCTACGTCGCCTTCCTCGGCGTCGGCGCCTACGCCGCGGCACTCGTCTCCGGCAGCCCCCTCTCCCCCGTCGGCGTCCAGTTCCCCTTCTGGGCCGCCGTCCTCACCGGAGCAGCGGCATCACTCGTCTTCGGCGTCGTCATCGGCGCCCCGACACTCCGCCTCCGCGGCGACTACCTCGCCATCGTCACCCTCGGATTCGGAGAGATCTTCCGGCTCACCGTCAACGCCCTCAACGGCGTCAGCGGCCCCGACCTCACCAACGGCTCCCAGGGCATCCCCAGCATCCCCGACCTCAAGCTCCTCGGCTTCGACTTCGGAATCAGCCACGACATCGGCGGCTTCACCCTCGGCAGGTCCGCCAACTACTACCTGCTGATGCTCCTCTTCACCGCCGTCGTCGTCCTCGTCTTCCGACGCTCCGGAGAATCCCGCATCGGCCGCGCCTGGGTCGCCATCCGCGAGGACGAAACCGCAGCCACCGCCATGGGCATCAACGCCTTCCGGCTCAAGCTGCTCGCCTTCGCCCTCGGCGCCACCCTCGCCGGACTCGCCGGAACCGTGCAGGCACACGTCTCCTACACGGTCACCCCCGAGCAGTACCAGTTCGCCGGATCCGTACCGCCCAACTCCGCGTTCCTCCTCGCCGCCGTCATCCTCGGCGGCATGGGAACCCTCAGCGGCCCCCTCGTCGGCGCCGCACTGCTCTACCTCATCCCGGCCAAGCTCCAGTTCATGCAGGACTACCAGCTCTTCCTCTTCGGAATCGCACTCATCCTCCTGATGCGCTTCCGCCCCGAAGGCCTCGTCGCCGACCGCAGGAAGCAGCTCGAATTCCACGAGACCGGCCAGCTCGACGTACCACCGGACACACCACTCACCGACACGGCCGCCGGCACCACGAAGGCGGGGGCGTGACCACCATGACCAAGACAGACGCACCCACCACCGGCACCACGGTCCTCGACGCCAGCGGCGTCACCATGCGCTTCGGCGGCCTCACCGCCGTACGCGACGTCAACCTCACCGTCAACGCGGGCGAGATCGTCGGCCTCATCGGACCCAACGGCGCCGGCAAGACCACCTTCTTCAACTGCCTCACCGGCCTCTACGTCCCCACCGAGGGCAAGGTCAGCTACAAGGGCACCGTCCTGCCGCCCAAGCCCCACCTCGTCACCCAGGCAGGCATCGCCCGCACCTTCCAGAACATCCGCCTCTTCGCCAACATGACCGTCCTGGAAAACGTCCTCGTCGGACGCCACACCAGGACCAAGGAGGGCCTCTGGTCCGCCCTCCTGCGTCTCCCCGGCTACAAGAAGGCGGAGAACGCCAGCCGCGAACACTGCATGGAACTCCTGGAGTTCATCGGCCTCGCGGACAAGGCCGACCACCTCGCGCGCAACCTCCCCTACGGAGACCAGCGCAAGCTGGAAATCGCCCGCGCCCTCGCCAGCGACCCCGGCCTCCTCCTCCTGGACGAGCCCACCGCCGGCATGAACCCCCAGGAAACCCGCGTCACCGAAGAACTCATCTTCGCCATCCGGGACCAGGGCATCGCCGTACTCGTCATCGAGCACGACATGCGGTTCATCTTCAACCTCTGCGACCGCGTCGCCGTCCTCGTCCAGGGCGAAAAACTCGTCGAGGGCACCGCCCCCGTCGTCCAGGGCGACGAACGCGTCGTCGCCGCCTACCTCGGCACCCCCTTCGAAGGCGCCCCCGGCGCCGAAGAAGCCGCCGAGGTCGAAGCCGCCGAAGCCTCGGCAGCGAGCACCGGCAAGGCAGGCGCCACCGCAGCCGCGGACAAGGCAGAAGCCCCCGCCGCCACGGACGACACCGACACCACCCGCACCGAGGAGGAGGACACCCGATGACCGCACTGCTCGAGGTCGAAGACCTCCGCGTCGCCTACGGCAAGATCGAAGCCGTCAAGGGGATCTCCTTCACCGTCGAAGCCGGCCAGGTCGTCACCCTCATCGGCACCAACGGCGCGGGCAAGACCACCACCCTGCGCACCCTCTCCGGACTCCTCAAGCCCGCCGGCGGCCGCATCCTCTTCGAGGGCAAGCCGCTGACAGGCATCCCGGCACACAAGATCGTCTCCCTGGGCATCGCCCACTCCCCCGAGGGACGCCACATCTTCCCCCGGCTGACGATCGCCGAGAACCTCCTCCTCGGCGCCTACCTCCGCAAGGACAAGGCAGGCATCGAGAAGGACGTCCAGCGCGCCTACGACCTCTTCCCCATCCTCGGGGAACGACGGAAGCAGGCCGCCGGAACCCTCTCCGGAGGCGAGCAGCAGATGCTCGCCATGGGACGCGCGCTCATGTCCCAGCCCAAGCTGCTCATGCTCGACGAGCCCTCCATGGGCCTCTCGCCGATCATGATGCAGAAGATCATGGAGACCATCGTCGAGCTCAAGGCGTCGGGCACCACGATCCTGCTCGTCGAGCAGAACGCCCAGGCAGCCCTCTCCCTCGCGGACCAGGGCCACGTCATGGAGGTCGGCAAGGTCGTCCTCTCCGGCACCGGCGCCGACCTGCTCCACGACGAGTCGGTCCGCAAGGCCTACCTCGGCGAGGACTGAGCACCCACGCACAAGACAAGGGCCCGCCCCCGGACATCCCGGGGG
>NZ_JBHWZS010000091.1:0-27918 GCF_042728155.1 Streptomyces sp. NPDC060209 | reverse complement strand
TGTTGGGTATACCTTTAGACGGAAACGGGCGGGCCTTTTTCTGTAAAACTTACCGGAACTCGGCCCGCCCTGCGACATCCAGCAGACTCAGACCTCGTCGGCCTCAGCCTGCTCTTCCTCGATACTCCGTTCCAGCACGCGCCCCTCACCCGGCGCAAGGCTGCCGAGAATGCGGTCCAGGTCCTCCATCGAGGCGAACTCGACGACGATCTTTCCCTTCTTCTGCCCGAGATCGACCTTCACCCGCGTCTCGAACCGATCGGAGAGACGCGAAGCAAGATCTGTCAGAGCCGGTGAGACCCGGCCGCCGGCCCTGGGCCCCCGAGGCTTCGCGGAACTCGTGGGCTCCGATCCGAGAAGATTCACGATCTCTTCGACCGCACGCACCGACAGCCCCTCGGCCACGATGCGGTGAGCCAGCCGATCCTGTTCCTCGGAGTCGTCCACCGACAGCAAGGCCCTCGCATGTCCGGCTGAGAGGACCCCTGCCGCGACCCTGCGCTGCACCGGCGGGGAGAGCCGCAGCAGACGGAGCGTGTTCGACACCTGAGGGCGGGACCTGCCGATCCGGTCCGCCAGCTGATCGTGAGTGCACTTGAAGTCCTTCAGCAGCTGGTCGTACGCTGCCGCCTCTTCCAAGGGATTCAGCTGAGCCCGGTGCAGGTTCTCCAGGAGGGCGTCGAGAAGCAGCTTCTCGTCATCAGTCGCACGGACGATGGCCGGGATGCGATCCAGACCGGATTCTCCGCACGCCCTCCAACGGCGCTCACCCATGATGAGCTCGTAGCGGTCCTCGGCGACCTTGCGTACGACGACGGGCTGAAGGAGACCGACCTCCTTGATGGAGGTGACCAGCTCTGCCAGAGCATCCTCGTCGAAGACCTCACGAGGCTGCTTGGGGTTGGGCGTGATCGAAGAAAGGGGAATCTCAGCGAAGTACGCCCCGGCGGAATCGGTCTGCCCGCCGACGGGCTCCATCTCCCCGACCGGAGAACTCGGCTCCGGGACCAAGGGGCCGGAGGGAAGCGCGGCCAATTTTGCAGCGGCCACTCCACGCTCGGCGGTCATGGTGGGGGACGCGCCCATCGCATTCGTACCGGACGCAGGACTCACGACCTGCTTCTCCTGCGGAGCTGCGGGAATCAGCGCACCGAGCCCACGCCCCAGCCCTCTACGACGCTCACTCACTGCATGCCCTCCGAATGACTCTGCTGACTGTTCTGGACGCCCCTGTGGGCAGACTCGCCCGCTGAAGCGTGCTGGGCTTCGTAATGCACTCCGACGCCTCTCAGCGCGATCTCACGGGCCGCCTCGAGGTAGGACAGAGACCCGCTGGAGCCCGGATCGTACGTCAGGACGGTCTGCCCGTAGCTCGGCGCCTCCGAGATGCGCACGGAGCGCGGAATGCTGGTCCGCAGCACCTCTTTACCGAAGTGGGTGCGCACCTCCTCCGCGACCTGCGAAGCAAGCCTGGTCCTGCCGTCGTACATCGTGAGCAGGATCGTCGACACGTGAAGGTCGGGGTTCAGATGCCCTCGGACCAGGTCGACGTTGCGAAGTAGCTGACCAAGGCCTTCCAGTGCGTAGTACTCGCACTGAATCGGGATGAGCACTTCCGCTCCGGCCACGAGTGCGTTGACCGTCAGCAGGCCGAGCGAAGGCGGGCAGTCGATGAGGATGTAGTCCAGCGGCTGGTCATAGGCCTGGATCGCCCGCTGCAGTCGACTCTCCCGCGCAACCAGCGACACCAGCTCGATCTCCGCTCCGGCGAGATCGATGGTTGCCGGCGCGCAGAAGAGGCCTTCAACGTCCGGGACCGGCTGCACCACCTCGGAGAGCGGCATGCTCTCCACCAGAACGTCGTAGATGGAGGGGACTTCTGCGTGATGGTCGATCCCCAGAGCCGTGGAGGCGTTCCCCTGCGGGTCAAGGTCCACCACCAGCACGCGCGCACCATGCAGCGCGAGCGAGGCGGCAAGATTGACCGTCGAGGTCGTCTTGCCCACTCCGCCCTTCTGGTTGGCGACAACCATGATGCGTGTCCGGTCTGGCCGTGGCAGCCCCTCGCCGGCGCGGCCAAGGGCCTCGACCGCTAGTTGAGCCGCACGGCCAATAGGTGTGTCGTCCATCGGTGGCGGTGTTTCACGTGAAACACCGTCCCCCAGGGACTCGGTACGGGGACCGGGGACCGGATCGGTCATCGGTCCCGCGATGTTGGCGTCGGACCGCAAGGATTCACTCTCCTCGACTTCAGGCTCGCAATGAACAGAGCCTGCCATGCTTTCGGGGTCGTGAACCAGCGAGGCCGACTGTTCTGTGGATGAATCCGGTTCTGTGGACAACTCGATAGCCCTTACGGGCTTGCGGTCGCGCGGCGCGGCAGCCGCACGACCGCGGCCGATGATTCCCTGCAGCAGAGAGCGACGTTTCACGTGAAACACGATGCCTCCGCAGCCCAGCAGCAGGCTCTCGACACTCCGCAGGCAGCAGATATCGCTGCATGCATGGAGCATCAGTACAAAGAAGCCTCAATCGCACCAAAAACAAAGAAAAGGGGCCACTCAGAGCTCTCGGTCAGCCCGAACTCATCGGCGTCGACGCGTCCGACCCACCCTCGCGGCCTTGGCGCGCTTTGCGGCGAACCTCACACCGCCCGGACTCTCTCCCACCACCACACGCACCACCGTGGCCGCAGGATCAACGAGGCCCTCACCGACGTGCAGCACCTCGGTCTCCACCACTCCGAGCTTGCTCAGGGCGGCACGAGCCCCTTGGATCTCTTCCTCGGCTGTGCCCCCCTTGAGTGCCAGCATCTCTCCGTACGGGCGGAGCAGGGGGACTCCCCATCCAGCGAGCCGGTCGAGCGGGGCAACCGCCCGTGCCGTCACCACGTGAACGGGCTGCAGCGTTCCGAGCACTTCTTCAGCCCGACCACGGACGACCGTCACGTGATCCAGCCCCAAGAGCTCGACAACCTCCTGAAGGAAGTTCGTGCGACGCAAGAGCGGCTCGAGCAGCGTGATCTTCAGGTCGGGGCGTACCAACGCCAGCGGGATACCCGGAAGGCCGGCTCCCGATCCCACATCGCACACCGTGACGCCCTCGGGAACCACCTCGGAGAGCACCGCACAGTTCAGCAGGTGGCGCTCCCACAGGCGCGGCACCTCGCGAGGACCGATCAGTCCACGCTTGACGCCCGCGTCCGCGAGCAGCTCCGCGTACCTGACAGCCTCTGGAAAGAACTCACCGAATACCGCCTGCGCCTCCTTGGGCGCCTGAGGGAGCTCTGCTTCCTCCGTCACGGGGACCGTCCTTCCGTACCGCACTAGCACGCTGACTATCAGGCTGACAAAGATCGGCCCCGCCTGCGAACAGACGGGGCCGACAGTACAAGGATCCGGTCAGGCCGGGAGAACGACGACGAAGCGCTGCGGCTCCTCGCCCTCGGACTCACTGCGCAGACCTGCTGCCGCGACCGCGTCGTGCACGACCTTGCGCTCGAACGGTGTCATCGGCTCCAGCTTCACAGGCTCGCCGGAGCTCTTGACCTCATCCGCGGCCTTGGCACCCAGCGCGGCGAGAACTTCACGCTTCTTGGCACGGAAGCCGCCGATGTCCAGCATCAGGCGGCTGCGGTCACCGGTCTCACGGTGAACGGCCAGGCGCGTCAGCTCCTGGAGTGCCTCCAGCACCTCACCGTCGCGCCCCACAAGCTTCTGCAGGTCGCGCGCCGATTCGCTGATGATCGAGACCGCGGCCCGGTCCGCCTCCACATCCATGTCGATGTCGCCGTCGAGGTCGGCGATGTCGAGCAGGCCTTCGAGGTAGTCAGCCGCGATCTCCCCCTCCTGCTCGAGGCGAGTCAGAGTGTCGCTGCCCTCAGCGGCCGTGGTGGTGGTGCCTTCCGTCACGGATGGACTCCTTCTTACTTCTTGGACGGGTGCTTGGGCCGCTGCGGGCCCTTGCGCTGTCCGGACTTGGCTTGGCGTGAGGAGCCGGACGCGGCGGGCTTGTCCGCCGGCTTCGGCTTGTCGTCCTGCGATGCGGCGTCCTGCTTCTCCAGCGACGTCTTGGATTCCGACCCGCTGGAGCCGGAGTCCTTCGCCGTGTCGGAATGCGTGGCAGCAGTGTGACGCTTCGCCTTGGTCTGGCGCTTGGGCTGCTGGCGCTTGGGCGCAGCGCCGCCCTCGGCCTCCAGGACGGCTGCTTCGCTCTTCGTCACCGTTCCGTCTTCCTGGGCGGCGAGGCCGAGCTTGCCCAGACCGGTGATGAACTTGCGCTCGATGTCGTTGCGGTCGGGACCCTTGGCAACGATCCGTTTGACCGTGTTACGCCGCGTCCGACCACGTACCTCGCCGTGCGAGGTCACGCTCTTCAGCACGCGGTTCAGGTACTGGTCCTGCGCCTTGCTGCCCGGAGTCGGGTTCTGGTTGATCACGTACATCTGCTGACCCATGGTCCAGACGTTGGTGGTCAGCCAGTACACAAGGACACCGACGGGGAAGTTGATGCCCATGACGGCGAAGATCAGCGGGAAGATGTACATCAGCATCTTCTGCTGCTGCATGTACGGGGTCTTCACCGTCAGGTCGACGTTCTTCGTCATCAGCTGGCGCTGTGTGAAGAACTGCGACGCGGACATCATCACGATCATGATCGCGGTGACGACGCGGACGTCGGTCAGCGAGGCACCGAGGGCCGAGACCTTCTCTTCGCTGTCCATGAACTTCGCGGCCAGCGGTGCGCCGAAGATGTGTGCCTGACGGGCGCTGTCCAGCAGCGGCTGGTCGATGACACCGATCGTCTTGCCCGAGGCGATGGCCGAGAGCACGTGATACAGGGCGAAGAAGAACGGCGACTGCGCCAGGATGGGAAGGCACGAGGAGAGCGGGTTGGTACCCGTCTCCTTGTACAGCTTCATCATCTCTTCGGACTGACGCTGCTTGTCGTTCTTGTAGCGCTCCTGGATCGCCTTCATCTTCGGCTGGAGCACCTGCATGTTCCGGGTCGACTTGATCTGCTTGACGAAAAGCGGGATCAGACAGATCCGGATCAGGACCACCAGGGACACGATGGACAGGCCCCAGGCCCACCCCGTGTCATCGCCGAAGAGCGCTCCGTACAGCTTGTGGAACTGGACGATGACCCATGAAACAGGTGTGGTGATAAAGCTGAACAGACTGGCAATCGTGTCCACTAATCAGGCTCCTTGAGCTTTGGGCGAGGTCTCTGTGGCCGGGCTCAGGGGTTCGGAGACCGACCCCCCGGAAGGCACATCGGCGGCGGAGTCCCCGCCCTTGCCGCCACGCACACAGCTGCGCAGCAGTTCGTGCCAACGCGGACGTTTGCGTGGCGGTACGTAGTCCACGCCGCCGGGTGACCACGGATTGCAACGAAGGATGCGCCATGCGGTCAGCGCTGTTCCCTTGATCGCACCGTGCCGGTCGATCGCCGTATATCCATAGTGGGAACACGACGGGTAGTAACGGCAGACAGGCCCGAGAAGCGGGCTGATCGTCCACTGATACAGCTTGATAAGAGCCAGCAGCGGGTACTTCATCGCGCGCCCCCTCCCAGCAGCCGCTGAAGGGCGGCGTCCAGGTCTCGGGCCAGCTGTGCATGGTCGGCGTCACCCGATCCGGGTAGCGCTCGTACGACAACAAGGCTACCGGGGGGCAGCTGAGCAAGCCGATCGCGGACCAGATGGCGAAGCTTCCGCTTCACCGCGGTGCGAACGACTGCTCCACCCACTGCTTTGCTGACAACGAAACCCGCACGTGGCGGGGGAGCACTCTCCCCTGTCACGTGCGGGTCCGTAACACCGCTGCGTAGATGCACGACGAGTAGCGGGCGTCCGGCCCGACGTCCCCGGCGTACAGCGGCTGCGAAGTCCTCGCGCCGCCTCAGCCGATTCTCGGTAGGCAGCACGTCATGACCTGGCCGCGATCAGGCGGACAGGTTTGCGCGACCCTTGCCACGGCGGTTCGCGAGAATCGCGCGGCCGGCACGGGTACGCATGCGAAGCCGGAAGCCATGGGTCTTGGCGCGACGACGATTGTTCGGCTGGAAGGTGCGCTTGCTCACTCGGGGGCTCCAGAAATGATTCGTGTGTTGGCGGGACATCGCCTGGCTGTCACCGTGCGCCCACGAGGAACTCGCGTAAACGCCTTAGTGCACCGCTTCACAATCACAGATCGTGATGTTTGCCCATCGGAGGCAGGCGGCAGCAGCCATCGACAACTCGACCTGGTCACGGTACGCGCGGCTACGCCATCCGGTCAAACCGGCTCCGCGCCACCCCCTGCTGTACACAGCCTGTGGACAACAACTTGAACCGCGCGGGTCGGCCTGACTACCGTGGCTGAACTCCGGTTCTTTTCCTTCCTTCCTGCCGGGCCTCACCCGACCCGACCCATCCCGTCCCGAGAAGCACACATTCGTGGGACATGCGAGAGAGCGTGCCTTGTGGCTGACGTACCTGCCGATCTTGCCGCAGTGTGGCCACGAGTGCTGGAACAACTCCTCGGGGAGGGCCAGCAGGGCATCGAGCCCAAGGACAAGCAGTGGATCGAGCGCTGCCAGCCCCTGGCACTCGTCGCCGACACCGCGCTGCTGGCCGTACCCAACGAGTGGGGCAAGCGTGTCCTCGAGGGCCGGCTCGCACCGCTGATCAGCGAGACGCTGACCCGTGAGTGCGGGCGCCCGATCAGGATCGCGATCACCGTCGACGATTCGGCCGGCGAGCCTCCCGCTCCGCCCGCGCCCCCGATGCACCAGCCCCACCAGGGGCAGCAGTCGCACCGCTACCAGGGACCGCAGCACGACGAGCCGTCGCGCAACGACGGGTACGACAGCTACGGCCCCAGGCCCTCCGACGACGGCATGCCGACGGCCCGCCCCGCCTACCCGGACTACCAGCAGCACCGCCCCGAGCCCGGCGCCTGGCCGCGCACCCAGGAGGACCTCTCCTGGCAGCCCCGGCACGGCGGGTACCAGGACCGCGACCCGTACGCCGGCCCGCGCCCTCAGCAGCCGCAGCACGACTACCGTCCGCAGCCGCCCGAGCACCAGGGTTACGAGCAGCGTGACAGCCGCGACCGACACGATCTGCAGGACCAGCAGCCACAGCACCGCCAGGGCGGCCCCGGAAGGGCCGGCGGTGGTCCCATGGGAACCCAGTCCGCGCCCCCGCCCGGAACCGGTGAGCCGCACGCCCGGCTGAATCCGAAGTACCTCTTCGACACCTTCGTGATCGGCGCGTCCAACCGATTCGCGCACGCGGCGGCGGTCGCCGTCGCCGAGGCGCCCGCGAAGGCGTACAACCCCCTCTTCATCTATGGGGAGTCGGGGCTCGGCAAGACCCACCTGCTGCACGCGATCGGTCATTACGCGCGAAGCCTCTACCCGGGCACCAGGGTGCGGTACGTGAGCTCCGAGGAGTTCACCAACGAATTCATCAACTCGATCCGCGACGGCAAGGGCGACACCTTCCGCAAGCGCTACCGAGACGTGGACATCCTCCTGGTCGACGACATCCAGTTCCTGGCGAGCAAGGAGTCGACGCAGGAGGAGTTCTTCCACACCTTCAACACGCTCCACAACGCCAACAAGCAGATCGTGCTGTCCTCGGACCGTCCGCCCAAGCAGCTGGTGACCCTCGAGGACCGGCTGCGCAACCGGTTCGAGTGGGGCCTCACCACCGATGTGCAGCCGCCGGAGCTGGAGACGCGTATCGCGATCCTTCGCAAGAAGGCGGTACAGGAGCAGCTCAACGCCCCGCCGGAGGTGCTCGAGTTCATCGCCTCCCGCATCTCGCGCAACATCCGCGAGCTGGAGGGCGCTCTGATCCGTGTGACCGCCTTCGCGAGCCTGAACCGGCAGCCTGTGGATCTCGGTCTGACCGAGATCGTGCTCAAGGACCTGATCCCGGGCGGCGAGGACTCGGCTCCCGAGATCACCGCGCCGGCCATCATGGCGGCGACCGCGGACTACTTCGGACTGACGGTGGAGGATCTCTGCGGATCCTCGCGCAGCCGCGTCCTGGTGACTGCGCGCCAGATCGCGATGTATCTGTGCCGCGAGCTGACGGATCTTTCCCTGCCCAAGATCGGCGCCCAGTTCGGCGGACGCGACCACACCACGGTGATGCACGCCGACCGGAAGATCCGTGCCCTGATGGCGGAGCGGCGCTCCATCTACAACCAGGTCACCGAGCTCACCAACCGCATCAAGAACGGCTGACGCGCCGGACCGGCAGCCAGACCGCCGCACAGCGCGCCACAGGCGCCCCGCGAGGACCGTACGACGTCCTCATGGGGCGCCTTTCTTCGTCAGGAGCCTCCGAGCGCGACTCCAGGAGCGGTCACGAAGTCGTTCTGGAGTCGTCCTGGGCGGCCTGCGGCGGCCTTCAGGACCCCTCCACGCACCCGCTCCCACTCACGTCGACGGTCTGCGGGGCGGCCGAATCCGTGCGGAGTGTTCGAATACAGGCCTCTGACGAGGGCTTCTCCACAGAAGGAACGGGAATCTGGCGTCCACAGCCTGGGGACTGTGAAGTTGTCCAGATTGCGTCCACAGGGTCGGCTGTCGATACTCCATCAGGCCAGGTCACATGCCTGGGGATTTGTGGTCAACGATGATCCACAGCCTGTGGACAGAGTTTTCGTCCACAGGCACTCGATGATGTTGTCCACCGTCGGCCCACAGGCACGCCCCCGTTGTCCCCAGCTTCTCCACACCCCTGTCCACTGTTCGGCAACCCAACACCCGCTTTCACGCCCCCGAGTGAAAGGCGTCACACGAGGGGGCTCGGTTGAGCTGTGGGGAACGTGGGTAAAGCTGGGGACAGCCCTGGGGAGAAGTCACCCCGCCCTGTGCATCGGGTGTGCAGAACTTTCGCGTGTCCACAGAAACGCATGGTTGTCCACCGGTGTCACCCACAGGGTCGGTGGACAAAAAACCGCTGCTGACCTGCGGAAACGACGTTATCCACGGTTTCCACAGGGCCTACTACTACTACCACTCAGAGTTAGCCAGGAATCCGCTTCGAAGTGGGGCCTGTGCACAACTCGAGCGGCGAGCTCGGCGAACCTCTTGGCACGACTTGACCCCGAGCAGCAACGAGTGTCGGTGCCGTACGTCAGACTGGACCCCGGCGGTGTCCCCGGCCCTTCGGCCAGGAGCCCCGTCCAGACCACGAAGACCAGCAGGGCGAGCGAGCAACAGCAGGAGGCGGTTCCGGTGAAGATCCGGGTGGAGCGCGATGTACTCGCGGAGGCGGTGGCCTGGGTGGCCCGCAGCCTCCCGGCCCGTCCGCCGGCGCCCGTTCTCGCGGGCCTTCTCCTGAAGGCCGAGGACGGAGCCCTCAGCTTCTCGAGCTTCGACTACGAGGTCTCGGCCAAGGTCTCGGTCGACGCCGAGGTCGAGGAGGACGGCACGGTCCTCGTCTCCGGCCGGCTGCTCGCCGACATCTGCCGCGCCCTGCCGAACAGGCCGGTCGAGATTTCCACAGACGGTGTACGGGCCACAGTGGTCTGCGGCTCCTCGCGGTTCACACTCCACACCCTGCCTGTGGAGGAGTACCCGGCACTGCCGCAGATGCCGACCGCCACGGGCACCGTGCCCGGAGAGGTCTTCGCCTCCGCGGCGGCCCAGGTCGCCATCGCGGCCGGGCGCGACGACACCCTGCCCGTGCTGACCGGCGTCCGGATCGAGATCGAGGGCGACACCGTGACGCTCGCATCGACCGACCGCTACCGCTTCGCGGTCCGCGAGTTCCTGTGGAAGCCGGAGAACCCCGACGCCTCGGCCGTGGCGCTGGTGCCCGCGAAGACACTCCTGGACACCGCCAAGGCGCTGACCAGCGGCGACACAGTGACGCTGGCGCTGTCCGGCTCGGGTGCGGGCGAAGGGCTCATCGGCTTCGAGGGTGCCGGGCGCCGTACGACCACGCGACTGCTCGAGGGCGACCTCCCGAAGTACCGGACGCTCTTCCCCACCGAGTTCAACTCGGTCGCGGTCATCGAGACCGCCCCGTTCGTCGAGGCCGTCAAGCGTGTGGCCCTCGTGGCCGAGCGCAACACCCCGGTGCGGCTCAGCTTCGAGCAGGGTGTGCTCATCCTGGAGGCCGGTTCCAGCGACGACGCACAGGCTGTGGAGCGTGTCGACGCCGTGCTCGAGGGCGACGACATCTCGATCGCCTTCAACCCGACCTTCCTGCTGGACGGGCTCAGCGCGATCGACTCCCCGGTCGCGCAGCTCTCCTTCACGACGTCGACCAAGCCCGCGCTGCTCAGCGGCCGGCCGGCTGTCGACGCCGAGGCGAACGACGCGTACAAGTACCTGATCATGCCGGTGCGCCTCTCCGGCTGATCCGGTGGTCGTTCCTGTTCATGGCAGTTTCCGGCGGGCAGGCTCAGCGCCGAGCGGGCTCACCGTGCTGCACCCCGCCGTGCTGTCCTGGCCGGGCGTAGGCTCGGGCCTGGGTACGAATCGGCACAACGCTTAAGGAATCTCTGATGGAGCTCGGTCTCGTCGGCCTCGGCAAGATGGGCGGCAACATGCGCGAGCGCATCCGCCGCGCAGGCCACACGGTCATCGGTTACGACCGCAACCCGGACGTCGCCGATGTCCACAGCCTCGAAGAGCTTGTGGGCAAGCTCAAGGGTCCCCGCGTCGTGTGGGTGATGGTCCCGGCAGGTGCCGCGACCCAGTCCACCATCGATGAGCTGGCCGAGCTGCTCTCCCCGGGTGACATCGTCGTGGACGGTGGGAACTCCCGCTGGACCGACGACGAGAAGCACGCCGTCGAGCTGGGCATCAAGGGAATCGGCTTCGTCGACTGCGGTGTCTCCGGCGGTGTCTGGGGCCTGGAGAACGGCTACGCCCTGATGTACGGCGGCGAGGCCGCGAACGTGGAGAAGGTCCAGCCCGTCTTCGACGCCCTCAAGCCCGAAGGGGACTTCGGTTCCGTCCACGCGGGCAAGGTCGGCGCCGGCCACTTCGCCAAGATGGTCCACAACGGCATCGAGTACGCCATGATGCAGGCCTACGCCGAGGGCTGGGAGCTCCTGGAGAAGGTCGACTCCGTCACCGACGTGCGCGAGGTCTTCCGCTCCTGGCAGGAGGGCACGGTCATCCGTTCCTGGCTGCTCGACCTGGCGGTCAACGCGCTGGACGACGACGAGCACCTCGACCAGCTCCGTGGCTTCGCCGCGGACTCCGGCGAGGGCCGGTGGACGGTCGAGGCCGCCATCGACAACGCGGTGCCGCTGCCCGCGATCACCGCGTCCCTGTTCGCGCGCTTCGCCTCGCGGCAGGACGACTCGCCGCAGATGAAGATGATCGCCGCGCTGCGCAACCAGTTCGGCGGCCACGCGGTCGAGAACAAGAAGTAGAACCGCAGGAGCGCGGGCCGTGGACGGCCCGCTACACAGCTGCACACAGCAGAGCAAGCAGTCGGAAGGGTCGGCGACCATGCACGTCACGCATCTCTCGCTGGCCGACTTCCGCTCGTACGCCCGGGTCGAGGTCCCTCTCGACCCGGGCGTCACCGCGTTCGTGGGGGCCAACGGCCAGGGCAAGACCAACCTGGTGGAGGCGGTCGGCTATCTCGCCACGCTCGGCAGCCACCGGGTGTCGTCCGATGCCCCCCTGGTGCGGATGGGCGCCGAGCGTGCCGTCGTACGAGCCGCGGTCACCCAGGGCGAGCGCTCTCAGCTGATCGAGCTCGAGCTCAATCCGGGCCGCGCCAACAGGGCACGTATCAATAGGTCGTCGCAGGTCAGACCGCGTGACGTCCTGGGGATAGTGCGGACGGTGCTCTTCGCTCCGGAGGACCTGGCCCTGGTGAAGGGCGATCCGGGCGAGCGCCGGCGCTTTCTGGACGAGCTGATCACGGCGCGCTCCCCCCGCATGGCCGGAGTCCGCTCCGACTACGAACGGGTGCTGAAGCAGCGGAACACCCTGCTGAAGTCCGCCGCCATGGGCCGCAGGCACGGGGGCAGGTCGATGGATCTGTCCACGCTTGACGTGTGGGACCAGCACCTGGGCAGGGTGGCGGCGGAGCTGCTGGCGCAGCGGCTGGATCTGATCGCGACCCTGCAGCCGTTGGCGGACAAGGCCTACGCGGACGTCGCTCCGGGCGGTGGGCCCGTGACACTGGAGTACCGCAGCTCGGTCGGCGCCGATGTGGAGCTCGCGCGCACCCGCGAAGAGCTGTACGAGCAGGTGATGGCGGCCCTGGTCCAGGCACGCAAGCAGGAGGTCGAGCGCGGGGTGACCTTGGTCGGTCCGCACCGTGACGACCTGGTGCTGGGCCTGCGCGGAATGCCGGCCAAGGGGTACGCGAGCCACGGCGAGTCCTGGTCGTACGCCTTGGCGCTGCGGCTGGCCTCGTACGATCTGCTCCGCACCGAGGGCAACGAGCCGGTGCTGGTGCTCGACGACGTGTTCGCCGAGCTCGACGCGCGCAGGCGTGAGCGGCTGGCGGAGCTGGTCGCCCCCGGTGAGCAGGTGCTGGTGACGGCGGCTGTGGACGACGACGTCCCGGGTGTGCTGGCCGGAGCGCGCTACGCGGTCTCCGCCGGGGCGGTGGAGCGGCTGTGAGCGGTCCGGACGAGCAGGGCGGGGCCAAGCCGGGTCCGGCGAAGCAGCCGGAGGTCTCGGGTGTGGATCTGGCACGTGTGGCCCTGCGTGCCGCGAAGGAGCAGGCCCGCGCCCGGGGCGCCGCGGCGCAGCAGAAGAACCAGGCGAGGCGTGGTGGCGGTCTGCGGTCGGGCGCCCGGTCCGACGGCCGTGATCCGCTGCCTTTGGGCTCGGCGATCAACCGGCTGATCACCGAGCGGGGTTGGGAGACCCCGGCGGCCGTCGGCGGGGTGATGGGCCGCTGGCCGCAGATCGTCGGTGGCGATCTGGCCAATCACTGCGTGCCGGTGCGGTACGACGAGGATCCGGCCGAGCGGGTCCTGACCGTGCAGTGCGATTCGACGGCGTGGGCGACGCAGCTCCGGCTGCTGGCGCCGCAGCTCGTGGCCCGGCTGAACCAGGATCTGGGCCAGGGCACCGTGCGGATGATCAAAGTGCTCGGCCCGGGCGGTCCGCAGCGCAGATTCGGCCCTCTCCGTGCTCCGGGGAGCAAGGGGCCGGGCGACACCTACGGCTGAGCAGGGCTTTTCCGTATCCGGAGCGCCCGGGCACCGGCTTGTACCGGGGACGGCCCGAGGGGTGGATCAGTCGCTTCTGTCCTGATTCGCCGACAGCCCGGTGTTTCCGGTCTGTGCCGCTATGTGGTGATTTGGGTCGCGCGGCGAGTCGGAAGCGTCCCTCACCGTAGCGAGAGGTTGACAGCCCGAAGCGCGCAAAGCCCTCGTGAGCCCCCCGAGGCCCCTTCCCGAATATGGGGAGTCGTCAGCCGCTCATTCAGGGCGGCACATGCGTACTCAGGCACCGGCAAACCCCCATTCATGTCAGCGCTACCGGTAGACTGGTGGACAATCCCGCTTCCTCGCGGGAGTCGTCGATACACGCCGAACGACGCAGCCGCTCCCGCGAGCCGGAGAACGGCCTGTGCTGTGCCAGAAAGGGCGCTTCGTGGCCGATTCCGGCAACCCCAACGAGAACATCCCGTCCACAGCCGGTGAGCACGGCGAGGTCACCGCCTCGTACGACGCCAGCGCGATCACCGTGCTCGAAGGCCTGGACGCGGTCCGCAAGCGACCCGGTATGTACATCGGGTCCACCGGTGAGCGCGGTCTCCACCACCTCGTGCAAGAGGTTGTCGACAACTCGGTCGACGAGGCCATGGCCGGGCACGCGGACACCATCGACGTCACGATCCTCGCCGACGGCGGGGTACGTGTGATCGACAACGGCCGCGGTATCCCGGTCGGCATCGTGCCGTCCGAGGGCAAGCCGGCCGTCGAGGTCGTCCTCACCGTGCTGCACGCCGGCGGCAAGTTCGGCGGCGGCGGCTACGCCGTCTCCGGTGGTCTGCACGGCGTCGGCGTGTCCGTCGTCAACGCCCTGTCCACGCGGGTGGCCGTAGAGGTCAAGACGGACGGCTACCGCTGGACCCAGGACTACAAGCTCGGTGTCCCGACAGCCCCGCTGGCCCGTCACGAGGCCACCGAGGAGACGGGGACGACCGTCACCTTCTGGGCCGACGGAGACGTCTTCGAGACCACCGACTACTCCTTCGAGACCCTCTCGCGCCGCTTCCAGGAGATGGCGTTCCTCAACAAGGGGCTCACCCTCAAGCTCACCGACGAGCGTGAGGCGGCGAAGGCCACGGCGGGCGCGGACAGCGCCGAGGTGGTCGACGTCCCAGACGAGGAGCCGGCCCGTACGGTCACGTACCACTACGAGAACGGCATCGTCGACTTCGTCAAGTACCTCAACTCCCGCAAGGGTGACCTCATCCACCAGTCGGTGATCGACATCGAGGCCGAGGACAAGGACCGACTCCTCTCGGCCGAGATCGCCATGCAGTGGAACACGCAGTACACCGAAGGCGTCTACTCCTTCGCCAACGCGATCCACACGCACGAGGGCGGCACGCACGAGGAGGGTTTCCGCGCGGCGCTGACCTCGCTGGTCAACCGCTACGCGCGCGACAAGAAGCTGCTCCGGGAGAAGGACGACAACCTCACCGGTGAGGACGTCCGCGAGGGTCTGACGGCGATCATCTCGGTGAAGCTGGGCGAGCCGCAGTTCGAGGGCCAGACGAAGACGAAGCTGGGCAACACCGAGGCGAAGACCTTCGTCCAGAAGGTCGTCCACGAGCAGCTGACGGACTGGTTCGACCGGAACCCCAACGAGGCCGCCGACATCATCCGCAAGGGCATCGCGGCCTCCACGGCCCGTGTCGCGGCTCGCAAGGCGCGTGACCTCACCCGGCGCAAGGGGCTCCTGGAGAGCGCCTCGCTGCCCGGCAAGCTGAGCGACTGCCAGTCCAACGACCCGACGAAGTGCGAGATCTTCATCGTCGAGGGTGACTCCGCCGGTGGTTCGGCGAAGTCCGGCCGCAACCCGATGTACCAGGCCATCCTGCCGATCCGAGGCAAGATCCTGAACGTCGAGAAGGCCCGGATCGACAAGATCCTGCAGAACACCGAGGTCCAGGCGCTGATTTCGGCCTTCGGCACCGGGGTCCACGAGGACTTCGACATCGAGAAGCTCCGCTATCACAAGATCATCCTGATGGCGGACGCCGACGTCGACGGCCAGCACATCAACACCCTGCTGCTGACCTTCCTGTTCCGCTTCATGCGGCCGCTGGTCGAGGCCGGGCACGTCTATCTCTCGCGCCCGCCGCTCTACAAGATCAAGTGGGGTCGCGACGACTTCGAGTACGCGTACTCGGACCGTGAGCGCGACGCCCTGGTGGCGCTCGGCAAGCAGAACGGTAAGCGGATCAGGGAAGACTCGATCCAGCGCTTCAAGGGTCTCGGCGAGATGAACGCCGAGGAGCTGCGCGTCACCACGATGGACATCGACCACCGGGTGCTGGGCCAGGTCACGCTGGACGACGCGGCGCAGGCCGACGACCTGTTCTCGGTGCTGATGGGCGAGGACGTCGAGGCGCGGCGCTCGTTCATCCAGCGCAACGCCAAGGACGTCCGCTTCCTCGACATCTGAGTCGGCCGTACAAGCAAGCCGCAGCGCGAAAGGACTTTGACCAGCAATGGCCGACGAGAACACCCCTGTGATGCCCGAAGAGGAGCCCGCCGTCCCGGGCGTGGGCATGCGTGTCGAGCCCGTCGGGCTCGAGACGGAGATGCAGCGCTCCTACCTCGACTACGCGATGTCCGTCATCGTGTCGCGTGCGCTCCCTGACGTGCGGGACGGTCTGAAGCCCGTGCACCGACGGGTGCTGTACGCGATGTACGACGGTGGCTACCGGCCCGAGAAGGGCTTCTACAAGTGCGCCCGCGTCGTCGGCGACGTCATGGGTACGTACCACCCGCACGGCGACTCCTCGATCTACGACGCGCTCGTGCGACTGGCACAGCACTGGTCGATGCGCATGCCGCTCGTGGACTCCAACGGCAACTTCGGTTCCCCGGGCAACGACCCGGCCGCCGCCATGCGGTACACCGAGTGCAAGATGATGCCGCTGTCCATGGAGATGGTCCGGGACATCGACGAGGAGACCGTCGACTTCAAGGACAACTACGACGGTCGCAACCAGGAGCCGGTGGTTCTCCCGGCGCGCTTCCCGAACCTGCTGATCAATGGTTCGGCGGGCATCGCGGTCGGTATGGCCACCAACATTCCGCCGCACAACCTGCGCGAGGTCGCGGCCGGTGCGCAGTGGTATCTGGAGCACCCGGAAGCTTCGCACGAGGAGCTCCTGGACGCGCTGCTCGAGCGCATCAAGGGCCCGGACTTCCCGACGGGCGCGCTCGTCGTGGGCCGTCAGGGCATCGAGGACGCGTACCGCACGGGGCGTGGCTCCATCACGATGCGTGCGGTCGTGGCGGTCGAGGAGATCCAGGGCCGTCAGTGCCTGGTGGTCACGGAGCTTCCGTACCAGACCAACCCCGACAACCTCGCGCAGAAGATCGCCGACCTGGTGAAGGACGGCAAGGTCGGCGGCATCGCGGATGTCCGTGACGAGACGTCCTCGCGCACCGGCCAGCGTCTGGTGGTCGTGCTGAAGCGTGACGCGGTCGCCAAGGTCGTGCTGAACAACCTGTACAAGCACACCGATCTGCAGTCGAACTTCGGCGCGAACATGCTGGCGCTCGTCGACGGGGTGCCGCGCACGCTGTCGATCGACGCTTTCATCCGGCACTGGGTGACGCACCAGATCGAGGTCATCGTCCGGCGCACGAAGTTCCGCCTGCGCAAGGCGGAGGAGCGGGCGCACATCCTGCGTGGGCTGCTCAAGGCGCTGAACGCGATCGAAGAGGTCATCGCGCTCATCCGCCGCAGCAACACTGTGGAGATCGCGCGTGAGGGCCTGATGGGCCTGCTGGAGATCGACGAGATCCAGGCGAACGCGATCCTGGAGATGCAGCTGCGCCGCCTGGCCGCGCTGGAGCACCAGAAGATCACCGCCGAGCACGACGAGCTCCAGGCGAAGATCAACGAGTACAACGAGATCCTGGCCTCGCCGGAGCGGCAGCGTCAGATCGTCAGCGAGGAGCTGGCGGCGATCGTCGACAAGTTCGGCGACGACCGGCGCTCGAAGCTGGTGCCCTTCGACGGTGACATGTCGATCGAGGACCTCATCGCCGAGGAAGACATCGTCGTCACCATCTCGCGCGGCGGCTACGTCAAGCGCACCAAGACGGACGACTACCGCTCGCAGAAGCGCGGCGGCAAGGGCGTGCGCGGCACGAAGCTCAGGGAAGACGACATCGTCGACCACTTCTTCGTGTCGACGACGCACCACTGGCTGCTGTTCTTCACGAACAAGGGCCGCGTGTACCGGGCCAAGGCGTATGAGCTGCCGGATGCCGGCCGGGACGCGCGTGGCCAGCACGTCGCGAACCTGCTGGCGTTCCAGCCCGACGAGCAGATCGCGCAGATCCTGGCGATCCGCGACTACGAAGCCGCGCCCTACCTGGTCCTGGCGACCAAGGGCGGTCTGGTGAAGAAGACCTCGCTCAAGGACTACGACTCACCACGTTCCGGCGGCGTCATCGCGATCAACCTCCGGGAGACGGAGAGCGGCGCGGACGACGAGCTGATCGGTGCGGAGCTGGTGTCGGCCGAGGACGATCTGCTGCTCATCAGCAGGAAGGCCCAGTCGATCAGGTTCACCGCGACGGACGACGCGCTGCGCCCGATGGGCCGCGCGACCTCGGGCGTGAAGGGCATGAGTTTCCGCGAGGGCGACGAACTGCTCTCGATGAATGTTGTCCGGCCCGGTACGTTCGTGTTCACTGCCACCGACGGTGGTTACGCGAAGCGGACCGCTGTCGACGAATACCGCGTCCAGGGTCGTGGTGGTCTGGGTATCAAGGCCGCCAAGATCGTCGAGGACCGCGGTTCGCTCGTCGGTGCGCTGGTGGTGGAGGAAGCGGACGAGATCCTCGCCATCACGCTCGGGGGCGGTGTGATTCGTACGCGAGTCAATGAAGTCAGGGAGACGGGCCGTGACACCATGGGCGTCCAACTGATCAATCTGGGCAAGCGGGATGCCGTCGTCGGCATCGCGCGCAACGCCGAGGCCGGTCGTGAGGCCGAAGAGGTCGACGGGACCGATGAGGCCGAAGGCGCCACGGTCGAGGCCCATGCCGAGAGCGTGGTCGAGGGCACAGTCGAGGGCACGGCGCCTTCGGCCGGGGAGCACGAGGAGTAAAGCGTGAGTGGAGCCACGGGCGCCGGTTCGGCCGCTTCCGGAGCAGGCGCGAACGGCGTCCGTGGCCCTGCCACGGACTCCCAAGGGGGCACTGTGACGGACACTCGGGGACCTCAGCCGCAATACGAGGGGTACGCGACCGGGCCGTTGCCCGGCGAGCGGGAGGCCGCACCGGGCCAGGCGGGGCCCTACCACCCGCCGCAGGCGTACCAGTCCCCTGCGGGCGGTACGCAGGGCGGAGGCACGCAGGGCGGTGTACAGGGCGTCGGCGGCGCGCAGGCGACCCGGCTGCCCCGGACCGGGGCGCGGACCACTCCGCGCACCCGTAAGGCCCGTCTGCGGGTCGCGAAGGCCGATCCGTGGTCGGTGATGAAGGTCAGCTTCCTGCTCTCCATCGCGCTCGGCATCTGCACGGTGGTCGCGGCCGCTGTCCTGTGGATGGTGATGGACGCGATGGGCGTCTTCTCCACCGTGGGCGGCACGATCAGCGAGGCCACCGGCTCGAACGAGAGCAACGGCTTCGATCTGCAGTCGTTCCTGTCGCTGCCGCGCGTCCTCATCTTCACCTCGGTCATCGCGGTGATCGATGTGGTGCTGGCCACCGCGCTGGCGACGCTGGGCGCGTTCATCTACAACTTGTCGGCCGGCTTCGTGGGTGGCGTGGAGCTCACTCTCGCCGAGGACGAGTAGGACGCCGGGTATCGATTTTGGGACTGGCCCCGACGTGCGCTAATCTTCAGAAGTCAGCGCAGCAGCGCGGCGGGGCTATAGCTCAGTTGGTTAGAGCGCATCCCTGATAAGGATGAGGCCACAGGTTCAAATCCTGTTAGCCCCACCAGCACGAAGGCCCCTCACCGGTAACGGTGGGGGGCCTTTTGCATCTACGGCTGACATCAGCCGATCAATGGACCTTCCAGAAGGCCCGCGAGCATCGTCACGGCTTCTCGCTCACCGTCGCCCACGACGTGGGTGCAGACGTCCGTCATGCTGATCCGGCTGTGCCGCAGGATGGCCTGAGCGGCCTTGGGATGCACCTTCAGGAAGGCCGGCAGGGTGCCGTAGGTGTGCCGAGCGGGCCGAGCGGGCCGCACCGTGATCCGGCGGACCCCGGACCGCTTCAGGAGCGCGTTGAAGCTCTGCCCCGCTGCCACTCCGTGCGGGAAGACGGCAGACGGGATGACAGCCCGGGCGAGCTGTGACTGAGGCAGTCGGTACCGTGCGGCTCTCGGAGCGAACAACGACAAGGGGCAGCATGGGCGAGAACGCACCGCATCAGGACTTCCGGGTCGGCGACGTTCTGCGAGTGAGCTGTCCGCCGGCCCAGGGGCGAGTGGCCGACGTGTCCCGCTTCCACGCCTCGGTCGAGTGGCCGTGGGCCGAGATCGACCCGCAGTCCGAGTACGGATGGAACGGCCGGAGGGCATTCGCGATGTCGGCCGACTCCCCGGAGTGGACCATGAGCTTGTTCAAGACCGACCCTGCGCCATGGAACTTGCACGTTGGTGACACCTGTCTCGTCGGCATTCCTGAGACGCTGGTGCGGATCGTCGATATCGGCCGCTACGACCCTCCGCAGGATGTGGGCTGGCTTCCCCGCCCCCACACGATGCTGGTCGTAGTGCCTGCCGACTACCCCGACGTGGCTCTCGCCGAGGACGACGGAGACACGATCGACCTTGACTCAGCGGCGCCGGTGACGATCGAGCTGGTGCCTCGGAGTGTCGATGCCGAGGGGTGTGTTGAGGGATTTGACGAGCAGGACCGGCGTTCCACCAGTACGAAGGCCCCCCACCGGTAGCGGTGGGGGGCCTTCGGCATGAACGGCGCTGTGCGGTCCTGGCCTGACGGTGCCGGTCGGCGGGAGCAATGTCACCCCGGTTGCCGCCTGTGATCCGGGCCTGTTCCGGGACCACTTGGGAGGGCCGGGGGCCATCCGCGCCGGCTTCGGCGGGGGTGTGCGCGGGCGCATGGAAAAGGCCCCCGCCGGTGTGAACCGGACCAGGGGCCTGGGTGGCGTTCGCGGCGCCCTCAGGGTGGCAGCGGGGCCGAGTCCCCGGCAGGTGTGGCGCTGTGGGCGGAGCGGGTGCTGTTCGTCGCGTGCATTGCGTCAGTGGAGTCGGGGGACAACTGGCGGGTGGCGGGCGAGGAGCCGTGTGCCTCGGCGCGGATGCGCTGCTTCATCGTGGGTGGCAGCGCCCTGTCACGCGGAAGGGTCCATCGCACCGACGGCGTGGTCGCGGTTGCCGGGGTCGCACCCGTGTGCTCGTGGCTCGTGACCGTCGGCTCCGCGGCCGTGGCCTGGGCGGTGGCGAGGCCCAGCGACGCGAGAAGCGCGAAGAAGGCGGTGACGAAGGCTGTCCAGATGCTCTTGACCCTGAAGGTGCTCATGGCCCCTCGCTTTCAGGTGGTCCGGTTTGCTTACCTTTCCGATGATGTGGATCCGGCCTGCGGAAACCGGGACCGACGCCCCCGGTGCGCCGATCTTCTGATGAACACCACTCGTATGGTTCAACCGGCTCGGAAAAGCTGCTCCGGGGGGTGGTGAGAGGCCCCGACAGGCGTCCTGGGCGGGTGGCGGCCGGGTTCCGGGGAGGTCACCGATCGGTATCGGCCGGTGTGTATAGTCGGGCGGCAGAAGTCCCTTACGTCAAGGAAAGACGAGGTCGCGCGGTGAAGAAGCTTCTCCTGGTCGCACTGGCCGCCATCGGCGGGCTCCTCGTGTACCGCCAGATCCAGGCGGATCGCGCCGAGCAGGATCTGTGGACGGAGGCGACCGACTCCGTGCCCGCAGGTTCAGGTGTGTGAGACGGAACAGTCTGCTACAAGCCCCGGTCGCCGAGCGGCCGGGGCTTTCTGCTGTCCGGGGTCCGCTGTTGCGGGACCGTGACAGCGGCGCCCTTGAGTTCACCCAAGCAAATCACTAGGTTGCATGAGCAAAGCAATGGTGATGTACGGGTGGCCGAGGGGGATTCGGTGAGTGTACGGACGAGGGCGGTTGCACGCCGCCGTAGTACGCGGGCGGCGGTCGTGGCCGGCGGTGCGTTGCTGGCGCTGATGGCAGGGGTGTTGCCCGCCGGAGCGGCCGTACCGGCGGCCCCGGGCGCAACCGCGCAGGAAGGGCCGGGCGGTGGCGGTCTCGTCATGGTGCTCGACTCCTCGGGTTCCATGAGTGAGGACGACGGCACGGGCCGTACCCGGATGGAGAGCGCCCGTGCGGCCGTGGGAACCGTGGTCGACGCCCTGCCCGACGGGCATCCGGCCGGGCTGCGGGTGTACGGGGCCGACCGGCCCCGGGGCTGCACGGACACCCGGCTCGTACGCCCGGTGAGTGCGCTGGACCGGGCAGCCATGAAGAAGGCCGTCGCGGGCGTGGAGCCCCGGGGGGACACCCCGATCGGGCTGTCCCTGCAGAAGGCCGCCGAAGACCTTCACACGCCCTCGGTCGGCGCCGTCGGGACACGCACGATCCTTCTGATCTCCGACGGCGAGGACACCTGCGGTACCCCTCGTCCCTGCGAGGTCGCCGAACAGCTCGGCAGGGAGGGCGTCGGGCTGCGGATCGACACCGTGGGCTTCCAGGTCGAGGGGGCGGCCCGGGAGCAGTTGGAGTGCATCGCGGAGGCGGGCAACGGGCGTTACTACGACGCACCGGACGCGGACGCGCTTGCCCGGCAACTGCAAAGGTCCGCGCAACTCTCCGCCGATGGATACCGTTTGAGGGGCGAACGGATCGAGGGAGGGGCCACCACGGCCAAGTCTCCCTCCATGGATCCCGGGCAGTATCTGGACACCATCGGGCCCGGCGAGAAGCGGTACTACGCCGTGAGTCTCGACGCGGTCTCCACGGCGGACTTCGCGGCCACCGCGGTGCCGCAGTCCGGTGCGGCCGTCGACGGCCTCGACGCCCTGAGCACCGGTCTGGCGTACGGCGACGGCGACTCCACCTGTGAATCCGATACCGAGCGCTTCCTTCAGCAGGAGGGCGCGACACCGCTGACCTCGGCGGTGTCCCGGATCCCTTCGGAGGACGGGAACCGCACCTGCGACGACGCGGGCCGCTACTGGCTGGTGGTCGAACGACAGAGCAAGGAGGGTTCCGACAGTGCCCGTTGGCCACTGGAGCTGATGTACGGCATCGAGGCGCCGCCGGCCGACGGGGTCACCCTCGCGCAGTCCCAGCCGGAATACGGGAAGGGCGGAAAGCATGCCGCGCTGCCGACGGGAGATCCTCGCGACGTGCGGGGCGGCACCGGCTTCAACGACGCCACGGAGCTCAAACGGGGTGTGTGGCGGGACGGGATCCTGCCGTCGCAGACCCTCTGGTACAAGGTGTCGGCCGGCTGGGGCCAACAGGTCCGCTACGACGTGGAGTTCGCCAACGAGCCCACGGTGGAGAACTCCGTCGCCCACTCGTACGGCGGGACGCAGCTGTTCACTCCGGCGCGCTTCCCGGTCGACAGCGGCGGTGAGTTCCGCTCGACGGCGATGTACAGCGGGAAGCCCGCGGCCCTGCGGATGGGCTCCGTCCCGATCGCGTGGACCAACCGCTACGAATCCCGTTCCGCGGTCCGGCCGGTCCACGCCGGAGGCGACTTCTACATCGCGGTGACCCTCGGGGCGAAGGCGGCCGAGATCGCGGAGAATCCGCGCATCGGCGTGGTGCTGAGGGTGGCGGTCCTCGGGAACGAGCTGGCCGGTCCCCAGCACGGAGCCTCGGCACGGACGCACGAGCCCGGCGGCACCGGGGTGGTCGATGCCGGCAATACGGCGGGGGCCGCAGACAGCAGTGGTACGGGCGGGGCAGGATGGACCGGCATCGCGGCCGCTGCCGGAGCGGGTGCCGCGGCCGCTCTGATCGCCGGGCTCCTGCTCGTACGCAGTCGACGCAGGGCAGATGGGCAGACGACGAGGGGAAGCGCGTGAACAGGCAGGGCAACAGGGGCCGGGTGACGCTAGCGGCGATCGCGGCGGTGTGCGCGGTGGCGGCGCTGCCGGGGCAGGCGCACGCGGCCGACGGCCCTGCGGCGTACACCTTCGACCCGGCGGCGGCATCGGTCCAGGGCGCGGAGACGAACGCGGACGCGACGGAGCTGAAGACCGGATCGGTCTACAAGAGCTCCATCAAGCGCGGTCAGAAGCTCTATTACCGTCTGGAACTCGACGACACGACCGATGCGTACGTCTCTGCGGTGGCCGTGCCGAAGGCGGGCGGAAAGGTCGCCTACGGGGACGGCATCACGATCAGCATCAGGGACCTGGACGACACCCGGTGCAGCTCCGAGGACGCGGCCTTCGAGTCGGCGGAGTTCCCACGTCCGATCGCCGCATACGCGCACCGGACCGTGGAGAAGGACAGCACCACCTGTGCAGCAGGCGGCACGTACAACGTCCTGGTCGAGCGGGAGAGCAAGGCGACCTCGTCCCCCGACGCCTGGGACCTGGAGCTGCGCTTCGAGACCGAGCCGGCGCTGAAGGACGGCGGGTCGCTGCCGACCGAGGCGCCGGAGAACTGGCCCTCCGCCTCGCCGGTGCCGCCCGCCGGCAAGCAGGAGCGGTCCGGTGGCAGCAGCTTCTACGACGCCACCAGCCTGGAGTCCGGCGAATGGGTGGACGCCATCGCGCCGGGACAGACCCGCTTCTACCGGGTGCCCGTGGACTGGGGCCAGCAGATCTTCGCCACGGCCGCGCTGAGCAACAGCGGCAAGTCGACGGAGTACCTCGGAAACGCCTTGGCGATGGCCCTGGACAACCCGGCACGCGGGCATGTGGACGACGCGACGCTGTCGTACTCCGGCGCTCCCAACTCGGTGTCCCTGGACCCGCTGCCCCCGGTGGCCTACGAGAACCGCTACGACGCGGCAGCGGACGTCAGCGCCATGCGCTTCGCGGGTTGGTACTACCTCTCGGTGACGCTCTCGCCCGAGGTCGCCGAGCACTACGGGGACGAGGCCATCGGGCTGACGCTCAAGGTGAAGGTCGTCAACGACAGGAAGCCGTCGCCCTATCAGGGGGACGGCGGGATCTTCGGAATCACGGGCGACGACAGGGACATGGCCAAGAGCGGGCAGAGCGCGCCCGAGGCCGGTGAGAGCGACACGATGAAGATGGTGGCCGCTGCGGGCATCGGCGCGGGCTCCGTACTGGTGCTGGGGCTCGGGGCGTGGATCCTGCTGGCCAGGCGCCGGGCCGTCCCCAGCGCTGTGCCGCCCGGTGCGGGTGGGCAGCCGCCGCTCGGCGGTCCCCCGCGCGCCTGGTAGGCCGCTCAGGCCTGGGTGAGTGCCCAGATCCCCACCGCGAAGCAGATCAGCGCCACCACGAGCACCGGGACCGCCACCTTCGGGGACGGTCCCGGCCGCTTGGCCGGGGCCGGCTGCGGTGCGGAGCTCCTGGGAGCCTGCGGGTGCTCTGCGGTGTAGGCGCGGGTGGGCGACGCCCCGTACGGCACGGCGGCCGTGGCGGCCTGGGCCAGGTCCGGGGCGGCGTCGGCGGTGTAGGGGGACACCGTGTGGGCCGGAAGGGGGCTGGACGGCGTCTGCGGCTGTGCCGGGTACGGAAGCGGCGCGGGGCGCTGCGGGGGCGGCGCCAGATGGAAGCTGCCCGTCTCCGACATCGACGGGGGCGGTGAGTAAGGCTGTTGCCCCGGCGTTCCCTGCGGCGCGTACGGCTGCTGACCGGGGCCCTGCGGCGCGTACGGCTGCGGCGAGGGCTGAGGTGCGGGCGGCGTACCGCCGACGTCCTGCGTGGGCGTCTGAGGCCCGCCGACGGGCGTTTCGGGGCCGTCGGGGCCGAATCCCGCGGGCAGAGGGCCGATCTGGTCGAACACCTCTACCTGCTCGTCGTCGGGACCGGCTTCCGGCAGCATCTCGACTGCTGCCGTCAGCGCTTTGCGCGCCCCTGTGGCCGTACGGAAACGGGCGTGCGGATCCGGCTGCAGCAGGCCTGCGAGGACCTGCCACAAGGGCTCCGGCACACCCTGGGGCGCGCCCGGGGTGCCATGCGCGGCGAAGTACTCGATCAACGCCTTGGCGTCCGGCTTCTGACCCTCGAGCAGGTAGAGCGCTACGAGACCGACGGCGAACAGATCCGCCGGGAAGTCGGGCTCCGCTCCCATCATCTGCTCGGGTGCGAAGTAACCGGGCGTTCCGACCACATAGTTGGTCTCCGTCAGCCGCGGCTCGCCCTTGCGCATCGAGATGCCGAAGTCGGAGAGGCGCAGATGCGGCCGACCCGTACCGGTCGCCTCCATCAGAATGTTGGCGGGTTTGATGTCGCGGTGCACGACCCCCTCCGCATGCACCGTGGACAGCCCGGACAACAGCTGATCGAGCAGGAGACAGACGAACCGCGGGGGCAGCGGGCCGTAGTCGCCGATCACATGGGCCAGCGAACCGCCGCTGACCAGGTCCATGGTGAAGAGGACCTTGTCGTCGTCGGCGGCCCAGCTGGCCGGTGCGAGGACGTGCGGGTGCTCGATCCGCAACGCCTGCTCGCGGACGAAGCGCAGCAGCGTGTGCGCGTCGCTCTGTTGCAGGACCTTGGCCGCCACGTACCGGCGGCGCCGGTGGTCCCACGCGCGCCAGACGGCGCCGACCCCACCACGTCCGATCGGATCGACCAGCTCGTACCGACCAGCGAAGACCTCACCCATTGCGCTGCGCCCGCTCCCGTTCCCGTTTCGGTTCGTGCCCCGGCTGTCGGGATACTGCCACGGCTCCGGGCTCCGGGGCGTCCCCCGGGCCCGGGGGCCCCGTCCTAGCTCTGGTGGCCTTCGTAGTGCGCGACCGCGTCAGCGGTGCGTCCCGCTCCGTACACCCTGAGGAACTCTGCCAGCTCCGGGTGGTCCGGGGCGAGGGAGTCCGCAGCATCGATGATGTCGCCGGCCGCCGCGACCGACCGCAGCAGAGACTGGATCTCGCGGACCACACGTCGCACGGTGGGGGCTCCACCGGTGGTGGAGGTCTGGCCGGTGTTGGTCAGGACCGAGCCGCCCTGCGACTTCTTGACCTCTTCCATCCGGTCCGTGGCCTCTCCCGCGCTGACGCTGCCGTCCGCCACCTGGCTGGCGAGCTCCTGAAGTGCCTGGACCCGCTGCACGACCGCAGGGTTGCCGATCTTGGCCCGCTGCCCGCTCATCAGCTGGGAGAGCATGGGGGCGGACAGCCCGAGAACAGCCGCGAGGCGTGCCTGGTTGAGGCCGAGGTCGTCGATCAGCCTGCGGAAGAGCGCCCCCAGCGGCTCTCCGTACCAGCTGCGCTGGAGCTCCCTGGCTCTAGCCGTGGCCTCTTGCTGCGCTGCGTCCATTGCGTCTCCCCTTCGCTGCGGCTTCGCTGCTGCGAACCTCGTCGTGCATCTTACGGAGAGCCGTTGCGGGCCGGGAGCCCCAATCCTTTTGCAGGATTCGGGGGGTCACCCGGTACTCTGTTCTGCGTCGGACGTCGCAACATGTATGTGTCCTGTGATGTCCGGTTTCCGGGGCCTTAGCTCAGTTGGTAGAGCGCTGCCTTTGCAAGGCAGATGTCAGGAGTTCGAATCTCCTAGGCTCCACAATCGAAAGCCCCCTGAACTGCGGAGACGCAGTTCAGGGGGCTTTTTTGCGATCGAGGCCCTCTACCGGTCATTCCTCTTCGGGGTCGCGGCCGGTCGTCGCGGGCCTGAGGCGTTGTCCAGCCGGGTGGTCGGCGCGGAGGGGCGGCCCGGGGTGCGTCGGGCACCCCTTCAGGCGCGCAGTTCGATCACCGTGATCTCCGGCTCGGCGCCGACCCGCACCGGCGGGCCGAAGAACCCGGCACCGTTGGTGACGTACAGCTGGGTGTTGTCGACCTTCCCGAGGCCGGAGACGACGGGGTTGGCGAGCTTGGTCAGTTCCGTGAGCGGGAACATCTGGCCGCCGTGGGTGTGACCCGACAGCTGGAGGTCGACCCCGTGCCGGGCGGCGTCCTCGATCATCACCGGCTGGTGTGCCATGAGGACGACCGGCCGGCTGGTGTCCCGGCCGCCGAGCGCGCGCTCGTAGTCCGGCCCGCGCCCGTGCTCTGCGGCGGACAGGTCCTCCACACCGGCCAGGTCGAGCACGGCGCCGTGGTGGCGGATCTCTCTCCGCTCGTTGAGGAGCGTGGTGACCCCCAGGTCGTGCAGTTCGTCGACCCATGCCTCGGCGCCGTCGAACATGTACTCGTGGTTGCCCGTCACGAAGAACGCGCCGTGCGTGGATTCCAGATGACGCAACGGGCGTGCGGCGGGCGCCAGTTCGGAGGGCTTGCCGTCCGCCAGGTCGCCGACGACCGTCACGACGTCGGCCTCCAGAGCGTTGATCATCCGGACGATGCGTTCGGTGTGGGAGCGTCCCAGGAGCGGGCCGAGGTGCAGGTCGCTGACGACCGCGATCCGCAGCCCGGAGAGCGGCTGCGCCAGGCCGGTGATACTGATGGGCACCCGCTTGACCACCGGGTCTCCGAGCGCCGTGCGCATGCCGAACCCGGTGGTGGCGACGGCGATCGTGCCCGCGGTCAGTGCGCCCGCTCGGCTCAGGAAGAGCCGTCGGTCCGGCTCCGCATATTAGCACACATTTCAGCATAAAACGCTTCACGCGCAAATCACCCCTTTAATAC
>NZ_JBHWZS010000090.1:0-27931 GCF_042728155.1 Streptomyces sp. NPDC060209 | reverse complement strand
CCCGTTCAGTGCGCGGCGGCGTGCTCCGGCAGGTCTCCCGCGGCGGGCGCGGGGATGGCCGCGTCGGCCACCGGGCGCTCCCGCAGCGACAGCAGCAGGCGCAGCACCGCGATCCACAGCAGGGCCGAGCCGAACATGTGGAGGCCGACCAGGATCTCGGGTACGTCGCTGAAGTACTGCACGTAGCCGATGGCGCCCTGCGCCAGCAGCACGATCAGCAGGTCACGGGCGCGGGCCCGGGTGTCGGCGGGCGCGTCGACGACGCGCAGGGCGAACCACATCGCGACGGCCAGGGCGCAGACGACCCATGCGGCGATGGCGTGGATGTGGGCGGCGTCGCTCCAGTCCCACGGCATGCGCGGTACGTCGCTGCTGTCGCCGGCGTGCTTGCCGGAGCCGGTCACGGTGGTGCCGAGCACGATCAGGAGGACCGTGGCGGCGACGATGGCCCAGGACAGCTGCCGCACCGGGCGCGGGGCGCGCGGGCGCGGTGTGCCGTCGCCCTCGTCGATCCGGACCCAGGTGATCACGGCCACCGTGAGCAGGCAGTTGGCGAGCAGGAAGTGTCCGGCCACGGACCACGGGTTGAGGCCGGCCCAGACCGTGATCCCGCCGATGACGGCGTTCCCCATCACCAGCCAGAACTGCGACCACGCCAGGCGGGTGAGACCACGCCGCCGCGGCTTCAGGGAGCGCGCCGCGATGATCGCCCAGCCGACCGCGGCCGACAGGACGTAGGTGAGCATCCGGTTGCCGAACTCGATGGCACCGTGCAGCCCCTGTTCGGGGGTGGCGAAGAGGCTGTCGTCGGTGCACTTGGGCCAGGTGTCGCAGCCCAGGCCCGAACCGGTCAGCCGGACGGCCCCGCCCGTGATGATGATGAAGACGCTCATCACCACCGCGGCGAGCGCGGCACGCTTGGCCGTCTTCACCGACGGAGTCCAGCGCTTGGCGATGTAGGAGATGGGGGTTTCCACGCGCCCTATCGTAGGGAACGGCTTGTGCATGTTTTCACGAGGGGTGGGCATTCCCGGGTGAGCCCGGACATCTCCCTGTGCGCGGCCCTCTCACTCCCAGCGGAAGAAGCGCGCCGCGGCGCCCAGCCCCAGCACCGCCCAGACGGCCAGGATCGCCGCGTCGCCCCACGGCATCGCCGAGCCGTGCTGCAGGACGTCCCTGAGCCCGTCGGAGAGCGCCGAGATCGGCAGCAGGCCCAGGACCGACTGCGCCGCGTCCGGGAACTTGTCCAGCGGCACGATGACCCCGCCGCCGACGAGCAGCAGCAGGAAGACCAGATTGGCGGCGGCCAGCGTCGCCTCGGCCTTCAGCGTCCCCGCCATCAGCAGCCCGAGCCCGGAGAAGGCCACGGTGCCCAGCACCAGGAGCAGCAGGACGGCGAACGGGTTGCCCTCCGGCGACCAGCCCAGCGCGAATGCGATCACCGTCAGCAGGACGACCTGCAGCACCTCCGTGACCAGCACGGAGAGGGTCTTCGCCGTCATCAGGCCCCAGCGGGGCAGGGGCGAGGCGCCCAGCCGCTTGAGCACGCCGTAGCGCCGTTCGAAACCGGTCGCGATGGCCTGGCCCGTGAAGGCCGTGGACATCACCGCGAGCGCGAGGATGCCGGGCGCCAGGAAGTCCACCGGCTCACCCGCGCCCGTGTCGACGATGTCGACCGCGCTGAACAGCACGAGCAGCAGTGTCGGGATGACCACCGTCAGCAGCAGCTGCTCGCCGTTGCGCAGGAGCATCCGCGTCTCGAGCGCGGCCTGCGCGGCGATCATGCGGGGAAGGGGGGCGGCGCCGGGGCGCGGGGTGTACGTACCGGCGCTCATGCGCGCAGCTCCTTGCCGGTCAGTTCCAGGAAGACGTCCTCGAGGGTGTGCCGCTCCACCGCGATGCCGTCGGGCATCACGCCGTGCTGGGCGCACCAGGAGGTGACGGTCGCCAGCAGCTCCGGGTCGATCTGCCCGGTGATGCGGTAGGCGCCGGTGGTCAGTTCCGCCGCCTCGCTGCCGTCGGGCAGCGCCTTCAGCAGCGAGCCGAGGTCCAGGCCGGGACGGCCGGTGAAGCGCAGGGTGTTCTCGGCGCCGCCGCGGCACAGCTGCTCAGGACTGCCCTGGGCCATGACCTGCCCCGCGTCGATGACGGCGACGTCGTCGGCGAGCTGCTCGGCCTCGTCCATGAAGTGGGTGGTGAGGACGACCGACACCCCGTCGGCCCGCAGCTCGCGGATCAGGTCCCAGGTCGAGCGGCGGGCCTGCGGGTCGAGACCCGCGGTCGGCTCGTCCAGGAAGACCAGCTCGGGGCGGCCGACGACGGCCATGGCCAGCGCGAGACGCTGCTGCTGGCCGCCGGAGAGCCGGCGGTAGGTGGTCCGGCCGCAGCTGCCGAGTCCGAGACGTTCGACGAGCTCGTCGACGTCCAGCGGATGGGCGTGGAGCTTCGCCACGTGGCGCAGCATCTCGTCGGCGCGGGCGCCGGAGTAGACACCGCCGGACTGCAGCATCACGCCGATACGGGGGCGGAGCGCGGCGGCGTCCGCGACCGGGTCGAGGCCGAGGACCCGTACGGTCCCGCCGTCCGGTCGGCGGTAGCCCTCGCAGGTCTCGATCGTGGTGGTCTTGCCGGCGCCGTTGGGGCCGAGGACCGCGGTCACCGCGCCCGCCGCGACCTCCAGATCGAGGCCGTCGACCGCCGTTTTCGTGCCGTACCGCTTGACAAGGCCCCTGGCCTGTACGACGGGCTCGCTGCTCATGGCGGGCAAGTCTAGGCTGGCAGGAGAGGGGTCCGGCGCGCCGGGTTCCCCCGGGTCCTCGGAGCCGTCCCGGCGGACCGGCCGCGGCTCGGCCGTGGGCCGCCCCGGAGAGCGCCCACCTGCGAAGCCCTGCCGTGATCATCTGTTTTCGCAGGTCAACTTAGGTCTGCCTAAGTGATGAAGGGCACCGCGCCCGGTTCGGGGGTGGGTTGTCACGTCCGAAGGAATTACGCAACAATGGCGTTGTGAAATACGTTGGCGAGGCTCCTCAGGAGGAACTCGCGACCGGTGAGCGCTCGACGCGCAACAGGGTCGCGCGCTCCATCCTGGACCACGGCCCGTCCACCGCCGCCGATCTGGCGAAGCGCGTCGGTCTGACCCAGGCGGCCGTGCGTCGCCACCTCGACGCCCTCGTCTCCGACGACGTGGTCGAGGCCCGGGAGCAGCGGGTGTACGGAGCGCGGACCCGTGGCCGTCCGGCCAAGGTCTTCGCCCTCACCGACTGCGGCCGGGACGCCTTCGACCAGTCCTACGACAAGCTGGCCGCCGACGCACTGCGCTGGATCGCCGACACGGCGGGGGACGAGGCGCTCGTCGCTTTCGCCCGCGCCAGGATGGCCTCGCAGTCCGAGACGTACCGAGCTGTGATCGAGGCCGCGGACCCCGAGGCCCGCACCGAGGCCTTGGCCAAGGCCTTGTCGGCCGACGGGTACGCTGCTACGGCGCGTAGCGCGCCGGGCCCTCAGCAGGGCGAGCAACTGTGCCAGCACCACTGCCCGGTCGCGCACGTAGCCGAGCAGTTCCCGCAGCTGTGCGAGGCGGAGACGGAATTCTTCTCCAGTCTGCTCGGGACCCATGTGCAGCGTCTCGCCACCCTCGCCCACGGCGACGGTGTGTGCACGACGTTCGTTCCGCGCGGCAGCCCCACGGCACCACAGCCTTCACAGACCACCCATTCAGCATCTGCAAGTACGGCCGGGAGGAACCCCGCATGACGCTCCCTACGGAGACTGCCCACCCTGAGCTCGATGGCCTGGGCACGTACGAATTCGGCTGGGCCGACTCCGACGCGGCAGGCGCGGCGGCGAAGCGCGGCCTGTCCGAAGCTGTCGTCCGCGACATCTCGGAGAAGAAGAACGAGCCGGAGTGGATGCTGAAGCTCCGGCTCAAGGGCCTGAAGCTCTTCGGCAAGAAGCCCATGCCGAACTGGGGCTCGGACCTGTCGGGCATCGACTTCGACAACATCAAGTACTTCGTGCGGTCCACGGAGAAGCAGGCGGAGTCCTGGGAGGACCTGCCCGAGGACATCAAGAACACGTACGACAAGCTCGGCATCCCGGAGGCGGAGAAGCAGCGCCTGGTCGCCGGTGTCGCCGCGCAGTACGAGTCCGAGGTCGTCTACCACCAGATCAACGAGGAGCTGGAGGCGCAGGGTGTCATCTTCATGGACACCGACACCGCGCTGAAGGAGCACCCGGAGCTCTTCAAGGAGTACTTCGGCACCATCATCCCCGTCGGTGACAACAAGTTCGCCTCGCTGAACTCGGCCGTGTGGTCCGGTGGCTCCTTCATCTACGTGCCGAAGGGCGTGCACGTAGAGATCCCGCTCCAGGCCTACTTCCGTATCAACACGGAGAACATGGGCCAGTTCGAGCGGACGCTGATCATCGTCGACGAGGACGCCTACGTCCACTACGTCGAGGGCTGCACCGCGCCGATCTACTCCTCGGACTCGCTGCACTCCGCGGTCGTCGAGATCATCGTGAAGAAGGGCGGCCGCTGCCGCTACACGACCATCCAGAACTGGTCGAACAACGTCTACAACCTGGTCACCAAGCGCGCCGTGGCGTACGAGGGCGCGACCATGGAGTGGGTCGACGGCAACATCGGCTCCAAGGTCACCATGAAGTACCCGGCCGTCTACCTGATGGGCGAGCACGCCAAGGGCGAGACCCTGTCCATCGCCTTCGCGGGCGAGGGCCAGCACCAGGACGCCGGCGCCAAGATGGTCCACATGGCACCGAACACCTCCTCCAACATCGTCTCCAAGTCGGTGGCGCGAGGCGGTGGCCGCACCTCCTACCGCGGTCTCATCGAGATCGGCGAGGGTGCGCCGGGCGCCAAGTCCAACGTGCTGTGCGACGCACTGCTCGTGGACACCATCTCCCGCTCCGACACCTATCCCTACGTCGACGTCCGCGAGGACGACGTGTCGATGGGGCACGAGGCGACGGTCTCCAAGGTCTCCGAGGACCAGCTCTTCTACCTGATGAGCCGCGGCATGACCGAGTTCGAGGCCATGGCGATGATCGTGCGCGGCTTCGTCGAGCCGATCGCCAAGGAGCTGCCGATGGAGTACGCCCTCGAGCTCAACCGGCTGATCGAGCTGCAGATGGAGGGCTCGGTCGGCTAGGACGGCCGCGCCGTCCACGATCGTCCCCGAGAGTTCTTGACTGAGAAAGCGAGCACTACGACAGCCATGGCTGAGGCTCAGAACATTCCGGCGGGCTCCACCACCGCCGGGTCCATCGCGGTGGCGGCCGAGTCCACCGTCGCCACGCGCATGAGCGCGCCCCCGTCCTTCGACGTCGCGGACTTCCCGGTCCCGCACGGCCGCGAGGAGGAGTGGCGGTTCACGCCGCTGGAGCGGCTGCGCGGCCTGCACGACGGCACCGCCGTCGCCACCGGTGACGGGGTCAAGGTCGTCGTCGAGGCGCCCTCGGGCGTCACGGTCGAGACCGTCGGCCGCGACGACGCGCGGCTCGGCAGGGCCGGAATCCCGGTGGACCGGGTCGCCGCCCAGGCGTACTCGTCCTTCCAGCAGGCCTCGGTCGTCACGGTCGCCAAGGAGGCGGTGCTCACCGAGCCGATCCGGATCGCCGTGCACGGCCAGGGCGGTGTGGCCTACGGCCACCAGGTCATCGAGCTGGGCGCGTTCGCCGAGGCCGTCGTCGTCATCGACCACACCGGTGACGCGGTGCTCGCCGCCAACGTCGACTACGTCCTGGGCGACGGAGCGAAGCTCACCGTCGTCTCCGTCCAGGACTGGGACGAGAAGGCCGTCCACGTCTCTCAGCACAATGCGCTGATCGGCCGGGACGCCTCCTTCAAGTCCATCGTCGTCACCTTCGGCGGCGACGTGGTCCGCCTCCACCCGCGGGTCGCGTACGCGTCCACCGGCGGCGAGGCGGAGCTCTTCGGTCTGTACTTCACCGACAAGGGCCAGCACCAGGAGCACCGCCTCCTGGTCGACCACAACGCCCCGCACTGCAAGTCCAACGTGGCCTACAAGGGCGCGCTCCAGGGCGACGGCGCGCACGCCGTGTGGATCGGTGACGTCCTCATCCAGGCCGCGGCCGAGGGCACCGACACGTACGAGATGAACCGCAACCTGGTCCTCACCGACGGTGCCCGGGTCGACTCCGTACCGAACCTGGAGATCGAGACCGGCGAGATCGTCGGCGCCGGACACGCCTCGGCGACCGGCCGCTTCGACGACGAGCAGCTGTTCTACCTGCAGTCCCGGGGTATCCCGGCCGAGGAGGCCCGCCGGCTCGTCGTGCGCGGCTTCTTCGCCGAGCTCGTCCAGCAGATCGGCCTGCCCGACGTCGAAGCCCGTCTCCTCGACAAGATCGAGACCGAGCTGAAGGCGTCGGTCTGATGGCCTTCGTCAAAGCCTGTGCGCTGAGCGAGCTGGAGGACGACACCCCCAAGCGGGTGGAGCTCGACGGCACGCCGGTGTCCGTCGTCCGCACCGAGGGCGAGGTGTTCGCGATCAACGACATCTGCTCGCACGCGAACGTCTCGCTGTCGGAGGGCGAGGTCGAGGACTGTTCGATCGAGTGCTGGCTGCACGGATCGAGCTTCGACCTCCGCACCGGCAAGCCGTCCGGTCTTCCCGCGACGCGCCCCGTCCCCGTATACCCCGTAAAGATCCAAGGGGACGATGTGCTCGTCTCCGTCACCCAGGAGTCCTGAGTCACCCATGGCAACGCTTGAAATCCGCGACCTGCACGTCTCCGTCGAGGCCGACAACGCCACGAAGGAGATCCTCAAGGGCGTCGACCTGACCGTGAAGCAGGGCGAGACGCACGCCATCATGGGCCCGAACGGGTCCGGCAAGTCCACCCTCGCGTACTCGCTCGCGGGTCACCCCAAGTACACGATCACGAGTGGCACGGTGACCCTGGACGGCGAGGACGTCCTGGAGATGTCCGTCGACGAGCGGGCCCGCGCCGGACTGTTCCTCGCCATGCAGTACCCGGTCGAGATCCCCGGTGTCTCGGTCTCCAACTTCCTGCGCACCTCCGCCACCGCCGTCCGCGGTGAGGCCCCCAAGCTGCGGACGTGGGTGAAGGAGGTCAAGGAGACGATGGCCGGGCTCCAGATGGACCCCTCCTTCGCCGAGCGCAACGTCAACGAGGGCTTCTCCGGCGGTGAGAAGAAGCGCCACGAGATCCTTCAGCTGGAGCTCCTCAAGCCGAAGGTCGCCATCCTCGACGAGACCGACTCCGGCCTGGACGTCGACGCCCTGCGCGTCGTCTCCGAGGGCGTCAACCGGGTCCGCGAGGGCGGCGAGGTCGGCACCCTGCTGATCACGCACTACACGCGGATCCTCCGCTACATCAAGCCCGACTTCGTGCACGTCTTCGCCAACGGCCGCATCGCCGAGTCCGGCGGCGCCGAGCTGGCCGACAAGCTGGAGAACGAGGGCTACGAGGCATATGTGAAGGGTGGCGCTTCCGCGTGACTGACGCCCGACAGGGGCTCTCCGGCCTCCTCGACACCGAGGCGATCCGCAAGGACTTCCCGATCCTGGACCGCACGGTCCACGACGGAAAGAAGATCGTTTACCTGGACAGCGCTGCGACCTCGCAGAAGCCGCGCCAGGTGCTCGACGCTCTCAGTGAGTACTACGAGCGGCACAACGCCAACGTCCACCGCGGTGTGTACACGATCGCGGAGGAGGCCACCGCGCTGTACGAAGGCGCTCGCGACAAGGTCGCGGCCTTCATCAACGCACCCAGCCGCAACGAGGTGATCTTCACCAAGAACGCCTCGGAGTCGCTCAACCTCGTCGCGAACATGCTCGGCTGGGCGGATGAGCCCTACCGGGTCGACAGTGACACCGAGATCGTCACCACGGAGATGGAGCACCACTCCAACATCGTGCCGTGGCAGCTGCTCTCGCAGCGCACGGGTGCGAAGCTGAAGTGGTTCGGCATCACCGACGACGGCCGCCTCGACCTGTCCAACATCGACGAGATCATCACGGAGAAGACGAAGATCGTCTCCTTCACCCTGGTCTCCAACATCATGGGCACGATCAACCCGGTCGAGAAGATCATCCGCCGTGCCCAGCAGGTCGGCGCGCTGGTCTGCATCGACGCCTCGCAGGCCGCCCCGCACATGGTGCTCGACGTGCAGGCGCTGCAGGCCGACTTCGTGGCCTTCACCGGTCACAAGATGGTCGGACCGACGGGCATCGGCGTGCTGTGGGGACGACAGGAGCTCCTCGAGGACCTGCCGCCGTTCCTCGGTGGTGGCGAGATGATCGAGACCGTGTCGATGCACTCCTCGACGTACGCCCCCGCTCCGCACAAGTTCGAGGCGGGTACGCCCCCGATCGCACAGGCCGTCGGTCTCGGTGCGGCCGTGGACTACCTCTCGGCCATCGGTATGGAGAACATCCACCGCCACGAGCAGGCCATCACCGAGTACGCGGTGCGGCGGCTCCTGGAGGTCCCCGACCTCAGGATCATCGGTCCGGCGACGGCCGAGGACCGCGGGGCGACGATCTCCTTCACGCTCGGCGACATCCACCCCCACGACGTGGGCCAGGTGCTCGACGAGCAGGGCATCGCCGTCCGGGTCGGACACCACTGCGCACGGCCGGTCTGCCTGCGCTACGGAATTCCTGCGACGACGCGAGCGTCGTTCTACCTGTACTCCACGCCGGCCGAGGTCGACGCCCTGGTGGACGGGCTGGAGCACGTGCGGAACTTTTTCGGTTAGACGGCAGAGGGTTGACTGGTGAAGCTTGATTCCATGTACCAGGAAGTGATCCTGGACCACTACAAGCACCCCCACGGGCGTGGCCTGCGGGACGGCGACGCCGAGGTGCACCACGTCAACCCGACGTGCGGCGACGAGATCACGCTCCGCGTGAAATACGACGGCGAGACCATCGCCGACGTCAGTTACGAGGGCCAGGGCTGCTCCATCAGCCAGGCCAGCGCCTCAGTGCTCAACGAGCTGCTCGTGGGTAAGCAGCTCGGCGAGGCGCAGAAGATCCAGGAGACGTTCCTGGAACTGATGCAGTCCAAGGGCCAGCTGGAGCCGGACGACGCGATGGAGGAGGTGCTGGAGGACGCGGTCGCGTTCGCCGGCGTCTCCAAGTACCCGGCCCGGGTCAAGTGCGCGCTGTTGAGCTGGATGGCGTGGAAGGACGCGACGGCGCAGGCGCTGTCCGAAGGGAAGACGGCATGAGCGAGAACGAGACTCTTACGACCAAGCCGGCCTCCGAGGAGGAGGTCCGCGAGGCGCTGTACGACGTGGTCGACCCCGAGCTGGGGATCGACGTCGTCAACCTGGGCCTGATCTACGGCATCCACATCGACGACGCCAACATCGCCACCCTCGACATGACGCTGACGTCCGCGGCCTGCCCGCTGACCGACGTCATCGAGGACCAGGCGAAGTCCGCGACCGACGGCATCGTCAGCGAGCTGCGGATCAACTGGGTCTGGATGCCGCCGTGGGGTCCCGACAAGATCACCGACGACGGCCGTGAGCAGCTTCGCGCGCTCGGTTTCAACGTCTGATCCACGACATCGCTGACGGCCCCCGGCACACGCCGGGGGCCGTCCCACGTTGTTCGCCCGCCGTATCCTCACCGTGTGCCCGCCGTTGGCGCGAGGGCCGGAGCCTGCTCCTCGACACCACGCCGACGAGAGGCACGCAGTGCTGCATCAGCTTCCGCACCAGAACCGCCGGGCGGCCGTCGCCGCGGCCGGGATCCTCGCACTGGCCGCACTGGGCGGCAATGTGCCCGCGCACGCCGCGAGTTACGGGACCCCGACGATCACCCTCTCGGCCTCCTACCTGTCCGGCGCCGTCGGTGCGACGGGCGACCCCGTGGTGAACGTGACCGTCGCGCAGAGCGGCGCGGATGTCACGGCGCTCACCGTGGCCGCCTCCGCCAGCTCCAGGTCCTCCGTCGCGGGAACGTCCGACGTGACCGTCACGGGCACCGGCACCACCCGCCGCGTCTCCGTCGCGGCGCGCGCCCGCGGCTACACGGACCTCACCGTCAAGGTCACCGGGCTCGGCGGAAAGACCGCTACCAAGGTGCTGCACTACGCCGCCTCGGCCGCCGTGCAGAACTCCGCCGACACCCGCTACGTGACCGGTTCGTCCGACGCCTCGGCGGCGGTCGACGTCGGTGGCGGCTACGCGGTGGTCGCGGACGACGAGTCCAACACCCTCCGCCTGTACGACCTTTCGCTCTCCGGTGCGCCGGTGAGGACCTGGGACGTCGCTTCGAAGCTCGGGGTGAGCAAGGAGATCGACATCGAGGGCGCGGCCCGGGTCGGGAACACCGTCTACTGGACCGGATCGCTCGGCAACAACAAGGACGGCGAGTACAAGGCCGACCGCAACACCGTCTTCACCACGACCGTGACCGGCTCCGGCGCCACCACCCAGCTGACGGTCGGCGGCTCCTACAGGAAGCTCCGCGAGGACCTGGTGGCCTGGGACGAGGCGAACGACGACCGGTACGGCTTCGCCGCGGGCACCGAGGACGGTGAGGCGCCCAAGCAGATCGACGGGTTCAACGTGGAAGGCCTGGAGTTCGCGCCCGGCTCGACGACCACCGCGTACGTCGGCTTCCGTGCGCCCCTCGTCCCGCCGAAGGCGGGCGGCAAGGCGCTCATCGTGCCCGTGACCAACTTCGACAAGGTGGCGGGCAGCGGGGCGAAGGCCGTCTTCGGTACGCCGATCGAGCTGGACCTCGGCGGGCTGGCCATACGCGACATCCGGAAGAACGCCGCCGACCAGTACCTGATCGCGGCCGGCTCCTGGGAGGCCGACGACAACTCCGATCCGTACGCCCTCTACAGCTGGGACGGCGTCGCCGGTCACGCGCCGGTCGAGCGGGCCGAGCTGCCCACCACCGACCCGGGCGGCTGGGAGGCCGTCGTCTCGGTGCCGGACCTGACGGCCGCGGGCACGCGCGCTCAGGTGATCACGGACGCCGGTGCGGCGGACCTGTACGGCGACGGCACGGAGGCCAAGGACCTGGACCACGCGGAGTGGAAGAAGTCCCGCGCCACATGGTTCACCGTCGGCAACTGACCGCTCGCGCCTCCTCGTGACCGTGTTTCACGGGACAACGGCCGTGTCCTCCGGACAGACTGACGGGCATGGCCGTTCGCTTGTACCAACTCGCCGTCGATGCCCACGACCTGCCGTCGCTCGCCAGCCCGGGATGTGCTTCCTGCCCGTGCCCGAGGGGGAGACGGCCAAGAACCGGCTGCACATCGACCTGACCCCCGACGACCAGGCCGCCTAGGTCGAGCGGATCATCGCGCTCGGGGCCCGGCGGTCGGACGTCGGTCAGGGCGAGGACGTCACCTGGGTCGTGCCGGCCGACCCCGAGGGCAACGAATTCTGCGTGCTCCGGCCGAAGAGCTCACTGGTGGACTGAGGCTCTCCCCATGGGCACCACAGTTCCGGGCGACGGTCCACGCCGTCCCGGAACCGGTCCGGGCTCGGTCACCACTGAGGGGCGCCGCCTCCGTACGGCGGCGGGACCGGTCCCTGCTGGGGGTGGCCCTGCGGTGGTACGCCTGCTGCCTCCGCCAGCACCGGGCCCAGGTTCTCCGTCCGGATCCGCCGGTCGACGTAGAGCAGGCCGGTCACCAGCTGCGGGAACGTCGTCGAGATGATCTGGCTCACCAGCTGCCCCAGCAGGGTCGCGACCAGATAGCCGCTCATCGCGACCATCACCGCAGTGGGGCTCGGGTCGTCGTCCAGCGACGCTGTCCCGAGCATGCCGGGGAACACGCCGAGGATCGAGAACGGCATCTGGATGACATAGCCGGCCACGGCCGCCATCAGCCCGGCCAGCAGGGTGATGCCGAAGATCCGCCACCAGTCGCCGCGCACCAGCTGGGACGAGCGGCGCAGCGCGGCGAGGGGCCCCTGGCCCTCGAAGACCACGATCGCCGGTGCCAGGCAGACCTTTATCCAGAGCCAGACGGCCAGCGGCCCGGTCACCAGGGCGCCGACGACGCCCAGCGACATGGCGACGGCGCCGCCGCCACCACTGTCCAGGGTGAGGAGGCTGATGATCATCCCGACGAACGCCGCCATGACGAGCAGCACGGGCACGATCGCGAGCAGGGCGGTGAGGACCAGCGCGCCGATCACAGGGGCGACACGGGACCAGGCCCTGCGCCACACCGTCGCGAAGGCGACGGGCCTGCCCAGGACCGCCTCCTGCAGTACGGCCGGGACCGCCGCGTACATCAGGCCGGAGACGACGGCCATGGTGACGATGCCCAGCAACGCGAGAAGGCCGCCCGCGGTGACGAGCGGAACGATGTCCGTGGACGAGGCCGTCTCGTCGTAGTCGAGGGAGACGACCCGGTCCAGGTGGTCGGAGACGGCGGAGTAGGCGATGGCCACCGCCGCCGCCATCAGGAGAGCGGCGCCGCCGTAGAGCGCCGCGGCCAGGCCGAACAACTGCTTCCAGTACCTGCCCATCGTCGAGAACGCCCCGCCCAGCACGTCCCCCAGCCTCAGCGGGGCGAGCGGTATCACCCCCGGCTTCGGCGGCGGCACCCAGCCGCCCCATCCCGGCGGTCCTCCGAACGGATATCCGCCGTACGGCGCGCCCCCGTAGGCGCCCCCGCCCCACCCTGCGTCCTGCGCCACCACTGCTCCGTTTATTCGTATGGTCCGGTCGTCATCAGGTCCTACCGGTGCGGACACCGTAGCGCCCCGGGGCGCCCGTGAATCCCGTCCTGGCCGGTCACGATATGGACGCACGCACGATGTGTACGGCCGTACGCAACACTGTGTACGCTTGTACGCATGGGATACGGACTGCTGGCCGCGGCCATCGCGGCGGAGGTGGCCGCGACGACGGCCATGAAGTACAGCGAGGGCTTCACGCGACTGTGGCCCTCGCTCGTCACGGTCGTGGGCTATGTGCTGGCCTTCGCGCTGCTCGCCCAGACCCTCAAGACGCTCTCGATCGGAACCGCCTATGCCATCTGGGCCGGGGTGGGTACCGCGGCCGTCGCCGCCATCGGGATCCTCTGGATGGGCGAGTCCATGGGGCTCGCCAAGCTGGCCGGGATCGCGCTGATCATCGCGGGGGTCATCGTCCTCAACCTCGGAGGAGCTCACTGATGGTCCGGCGGTACGACCCCGAGCGGCGTGAACGCATCATCGACGCGGCCATCCGCGTCGTCGCGGACCGGGGCATCGGGGGGCTCAGCCATCGCACGGTGGCAGCCGAGGCCGATGTGCCGCTCGGCTCGACGACGTATCACTTCGCCTCGCTCGACGAACTGCTGGTCGCCGCACTGCGCCGGTGCAACGAGAGCTTCGCCCGGACGGTGCGGGAGAGCCCGTACTTCTCCGATCCCGCGGTCCCGCTCGCCGATGAGCTGACCCGGCTGCTGGGGGAGTGGTTCGAGGCGGGGCGCGGGCCGCTGGCGCTGGAGTACGAGCTGTACCTCGCGGCCCTGCGCCGGCCCGCCCTGCAGCCGGTCGCCGCCGAGTGGGCCGACGCCCTGGCCGTGCTGATCGCCCACCGCACCGACCGGGCCACCGCGCGGGCGCTCACGGCCCTGCTGGACGGGATCAGCCTCCAGGTGCTGCTCACCGGGGGTGAGTTCGACCCGGAGTACACCAGGGAGATGCTGTCGAGGGTCGCCGAGGGGGCGGGCCGCTGAGACCGGTCAGGCGGTGCCCCCGCGGACGGCTGCCAGCGCGGCCTGCACGCTCGCCTCGATGTCCGTGACCGGGTACAGCGCCTCGACGACCGTCCGGTCCCGGTCCACCACCAGGGTCAGCCGCTTCAGCCGGGTGACGCCGCCCGCGCGGAACGTCGGCAGGCGCAGCGCCGCCGTCAGTGCCAGCCCGGCGTCGGAGAGCAGTGGGAAGCGCAGCTCTTCCTTGTCGGCGAACGCCCGTTGCTCGTCGGGGCGTTGGGTGGACACGCCGTGTACGGTCGCGCCGGCCGCCGTGAACTCGGCCAGCTGGTCGCGGTAGGTGCACGATTCGAGGGTGCAGCCGCTCGCTCCCGGGATCCCGGCCCAGCCCGGCGGGTAGTCGTCCTTGCGGGCGTACGCGCCGGGGAAGCAGTACAGGACGGTGTGCGGGGTCCCGGCGACCGGGTCGCGCGACTCGCCGTCCTGGTCCAGCAGTTGCAGCTCCGGCAGCCGGGTGCCCACCAGGGCCTGTACCCGTGCGGCCTCCTTGGAGTCCTCCGCGGTCGTCGCCATCGTCTCTCCGTCCCCCAATACCCAGGCATCGCCCCAGTCCTGGAGCGCGATCAGCACCGGCAGCAGCGCGCGACCGCGCGGGGTGAGCCGGTATTCGTGGCGGACCGGGCGGTCCTGATAGGGCTGCCGGGTCAGCACCCCGGCGTCCGTCAGTAGGCGCAGCCGCTCCGTGAGCACCTTGCGGGACACCCCCAACTCCTGCTGGAGCGCGTCGAAGCGGTGCACCCCGCGTGCGGTGTCGCGCACGATCAGCAGCGTCCACCAGTCGCCCACGACGTCGAGGGCCTGGGCGATCGCACAGTCCGCGTCGGCCAGGCTGGTGCGCTGCGGCACGATGTCCGCCTCCTTACTCGGTTGACCTGCGGATACCAGGCTGCCATAGTCCGTTCCCAAAAGGAACTCACTACGGGGGCGTGGGACGGCATGCTGAGCGGTATACCGAGAACCGTGCGGCTCCTGGCGTTCGGCGCCTTCCTCAACGCCGTCGTCAGCTTCACCTTCGTCTATCTCTTCGTCTATCTCACGGGGCCGCGCGGCCTGTCCGTCGCCGAGGCGGGGCTGATCAGCGGCATCGGCGGGATCGGCCTGGTCGCGGGGAACTTCACCGGCGGCTGGTTCGGCGACCGGTACGGCCATCGCCGGATGCTCCTGACCGGCGCCTGTGTGAGCGGCGCCGCGCTCGTCACGCTGCCCGTGCTGCCACTGACCGCCCTGTACGCGGTGCTGCCGCTCGCCCAGTACGCCTCGGGGGTCGTCCGCGCGGCCAACGCGGCGCTCGTCGCGGTCTCCGTCCCGGAGGGAGGGCGCCGCCAGAGCTTCGCCCTCACCCGTTTCGCGTCCAACGGCGGCTTCACCGTCGGGCCGCCGCTGGGCGCGCTGATCGCCGCCTCGTACTCGTACGACTGGCTCTTCCTCGCGGACGGCCTGGGCACCCTGCTCTTCGCCGGCTACGCGGCCGCGATCCTTCCGGCCCGCGGCACCGCGCACACCCTGCCCGCGCACGATCCGCGGGCACCGGGCCTGTGGCGCGAACTCCGGGCCAGGCCCGCGGTGCTCGTCCTGCTCGCCGCGATCGTCTGCGTCGACCTCGTCTACCGGCAGCAGTACTCCACCCTGCCCGTCTTCCTCGCCGACCACGGCTACGGCACCCAGTTCTACGGCTGGCTGATCGCGGTCAACGGGGGCGTCATCCTCTGCCTCGAACTTCCCGCCGCGCACGCGCTGCGCCGACGGGCGCCCCTGACCGTCGTCGGGACCGGCCTGCTGCTGGTGGGGCTCGGCTACGCGGTGCTGATCCCCGGGGCGGGGGCCCTGTTCGCCGTGTCGATGATGGTGTCGCTGACGGTGGGCGAGATCCTCTACAAGACGACGGCCACCGCCTACGTCGCCGACCAGGCGCCGATCCATGCGCAGGGCCGGTTCCAGAGCCTGTACGCGGGCGCCTCCATCAGCGGTCAGGTGCTGGCCCCACCCCTGGGCGGGGCGCTGTACACCGCCTCGCCCGTGCTGCTCTGGCCGCTGTGCGCGGCTCTCGCGTGCGGCGCGGGCGTGGCGGTACTGGCGGCGCGGCGGCTGCGTGAACCCGCACCGGGCCTTCGGGTGACGGGCGGTGCGAAAACACGACCGGAACGCGAGACCGAGGTGAACGGCCCGGGGGAGGGACACGCTCCGGCAGCTGAGACCGGTTCGCCCACGCGGGGCTCGGACGGTTAGGTTCTGTTCATGACCGACACGACTTCCCAGGGCTCCGCCCGCACCACCGGCGCCGTCGCCGCCGGCCTCGCCACCATCGCCGGTGACGGCACCGTCCTCGACACCTGGTTCCCCGCCCCCGAGCTCACCGCCGAGCCCGGGCCGGCCGGCACGCAGCGCCTGAGCCCCGAAGAGGCGGTGAACCGTCTCGGTGAGGGCGCGGCCAAGGCCATCGGTGTGGACGCACGCCGTGGGGTGGAGATCGTCGCCGTGTCCACGGTCATCTCCTCGCTGGACGACAAGCCGCTCGACGCGCACGACACCTACCTGCGGCTGCACCTGCTCTCGCACCGTCTCGTCCAGCCCCACGGGCAGAACCTCGACGGCATCTTCGGCTTCCTCGCCAACGTCGCCTGGACCTCGCTCGGCCCGGTGGCCGTCGACGACCTGGAGAAGGTCCGCCTCAACGCCCGCGCCGAGGGCCTGCACCTCCAGGTCACCTCGGTGGACAAGTTCCCCCGGATGACGGACTACGTCGCGCCCAAGGGCGTGCGGATCGCCGACGCCGACCGCGTCAGGCTCGGGGCGCACCTGGCCTCCGGCACGACCGTGATGCACGAGGGCTTCGTCAACTTCAACGCGGGCACCCTCGGCACCTCCATGGTCGAGGGCCGCATCTCCGCGGGCGTCGTCATCGGCGACGGGTCCGACATCGGCGGCGGCGCGTCCACCATGGGCACGCTGTCCGGCGGCGGCAAGGAGCGCATCGCCATCGGGCAGCGCTGCCTGATCGGGGCCGAGGCCGGCATCGGGATCGCGCTCGGAGACGAGTGTGTCGTCGAGGCTGGGCTGTACGTCACCGCCGGAACCCGGGTCACGATGCCGGACGGGCAGATCGTCAAGGCCCGTGAGCTGTCCGGCGCCTCGAACATCCTCTTCCGCCGCAACTCGGTCACCGGCGCCGTCGAGGCCCGCCCGAACAACGCGGTGTGGGACGGGCTCAACGACGTGCTGCACAGCAACGACTAGTCGGTAGCGGCGAGGAGCTCCTCGTACAGCACACGCAGCCCGTCGGTCGCCTCGCGGCCGGCGGGCTGCAGCGGTTCGCGGACGGGGCCCGCGTCCAGCAGCGCCTTCGCCGTGACCGTGCCGGGCAGGCCGGCCGCCATCATGGCCTCGATCAGAGGGGCGGTGAGCCCGTTGAGACGGGCGGCCTCCGCGGTGTCACCGGCGTCGAACGCGTCCAGCACGGCGCGCATCTGGCGCGGGGCCGCGTTGGCGACCGTACTGACGTAGCCGGCCCCGCCGAGCGCGTACAGCGGGAGGTTCAGCTCCTCGCAGCCGGAGTAGTACGCCAGCGAGGTCCGCGCCATCACCTTCGTGGCCGCGAGCAGGTCGTACGAGCAGTCCTTGACGGCCAGGACGCGCGGGTGTTCCGCCAGACGCAGCAGCGTCGCCGGTTCGATCCTCGTGCCGGTGCGGCCGGGGATGTCGTACAGCATCAGCCCGATGCCCGTCGCCTCCGCGACGCGGAGGAAGTGGGCCTCCACGGCGGCCTGCGGCGGACGGCTGTAGTACGGGGTCACCACCAGCAGTCCGTCCGCGCCCGCCGCCTCGGCCTCCTGCGCGAGCCGGACCGTGTGCCGGGTGTCGGAACTGCCCACTCCCGCGATCAGCGGGACCGTGCCGCCGACCGCCTCCCGGACGGCCCGCAGCAGCGCGGTCTTCTCCCCGTCCGTGGTGGTCGGCGACTCGCCGGTGGTGCCGCTGAGCACGAGGCCGTCGCAGCCGTCCGCGACGAGACCGGCGGCATGACGACGGGCGGCGTCCAGGTCCAGGTCACCGGTGGCGGTGAACGGCGTGATCATGGCGCAGAGGGCGCGGCCGAAGGGCCCGGCCGTGTGGGATGTCATCTCCGCAGTCTCGGCGCCCGGTCCGTGCGGGTCCACTTAGTTCTGCTTGGGGTGACGGGCAAGAGACGCTGAACGGTGGGGTGCGCGGTCTGGCATGATCGAGCAGAGTGGCGACGGACCGTTCCAGGGGTGGGGCACACGGCATGCGCGTACGGAAGACGATCTCGGCAGCCGTGCTCACGGCGGCGGCCGCACTGACGCTGTCCGGCTGTGCCGGATTCCTCGTCCCGGCGGGTGAGGGGGAGCCGGGAACGGCACCGAGCCCCACCGTCACGACGCGGCCGGCGGACCCCGCGCCCGCCCCCGACGCCGGGATCACGACGAACGCCCCCGCCCAGGGCGCGCCGAGCCCCGCGGCGTCGACCGGTGACTGCCCCGCCTCCGGCGTGGTCGTCGGGATGGGGCCCGTCCAGACGGCGATGTTCCACCGTGCCGTCACCCTCACGCTGACCAACTGCGGGAAGCGGCCCTACCGCGTCCACGGCTACCCGTCGGTCCGCGCGCTGGGCGACGACGGCGGGCGCATCCCCGTCCCCGTGAACGCGGGAGGATCGATGTTCGGCAACGACGAGGGGCCGCAGGAGGTCATGCTGAAGCCCGGCGGGAGCGTCACGTCGACGCTGGCCTGGGTCTCCACCGAGGAGGGCGGCGACCTCATCGAGGGCGACGCGCTGGAGATCGCGGCCGCGCCGGACACGGGGGCGCGGGTCTTTCCGCTGGAGGGCCACGACATCCGTCTGATGGACGAGCTGAACACGACGGCCTGGCGGGCGGGGGCGGCCGGATGACCGGCCTTGACCTCAAGCGCACTTGACGTATGAGGGTGGTGACCGCGGGCGCACCACAGGGGCGCGCCCGGAGAGGATCACGCCATGACGGCCGTACAGTTCAACTCCCTTCCTGACCTCACCCGTTCCGACTCGGGCATCGTCAAGGTCAGTACGTGGGACGCCGGTACCCCGGAGCGGCAGCGGCGGACGGTCGAAGCCGTCCGCGAGGCCTGGGGCAGCCGCGACTGGCCGCACTCCGGGCTCCTCTCGTACACCGTGTACACCGGGGAGGACGGGAAGACGCTGCTCCACTACTCGCAGTGGTCCGGTGAAGAGGCGTACCGGGACTTCGTGCGGAGCGGGCGCGACGCGCGCAACGACGAGATCGACGCGGCCGTTCCCGGCATCGAGCGGCTGGGACCGGACACCTTCGAGCTGCACCGCTCCGGGGCCATGGAGGGCGACACCCGCGAGCCCGGCTGCGTCGTGACCGTGGACATCCGCTTCGACGGGCCGGACCCCGTCCGCCAACGGGACTGGGTGGACGCGGTGTTCGAGGCGCTGGACAGTGATCCGGCACTCGCGCCCGGGGGTGTCTCGGCCCATTTCCACGTCAGCACGGACGGGACACGGGTGCTCAACTACGCCGAGTGGGAGACGGCGCAGGCCCACGTCGACGCGCTCGCCACGTCCGGCGGCAGTGTCGGATCGCAAACACCCCAGTGGCACCGGGTGCAGAACTACAGCGGTCTGAAGGAAAGCACCGTGCGCCGCTGGACGCCCGCGCTCAGCATCGGGGCGGGGGTGCGGTAGAACCGGGCGGCACGGGACGAAATGCGTCTACGCTTGGACGGCGGCCAAGGACCCGTACGTATCGGGCCGGCCCCTTGCACACAGCCCGCGCACGCCCCGAGGAGAACCCCCTGATGTCCGCAGAGCGCCCCTCCCTGCCGCCGGTGCGGCTGCACACCGAGGCCGAGCTGGCACGGGACGCGCTGGCCGCTCCGCTGCTCGCCCGCGCCGCCCGCCTCGCCCGCTGGGCGGGCCCCGGGACGCGGGTGGGCGCCGGCGGTGAACTCGTCGACGCGCAGTTGCCCGCAGCCGCCGAGCACCTCGGCCTCGGTGACGACGAGGACGGCGCGGCGTACGCCAGCGAGGCGTGGCGCCTGGCCGTCGACACGGGGCTCGTCGACGTCGAGGACCCCGAGGACGAGGCCGCGGAAGGCGACGCGGAGGGCACCGTCACGGTCGGCGAGAACCTGGCCCTGCTGACCTCCGGATCGCCGCAGGACGTCCTCGCGATCTGGCTCGACGGCCTGGAGGCCGTGCACGCGGATGCCACCGCTCCGGCCTTCGACGACTTCGCCGACCTCATCGGTGAGGACGGCAGCGTCGACTTCGACGCCCTGGACTGGGACCCGGAGGAGGAGGCCGAGTTCCTCGACGGGGTGCTCGGCAACCTCTATCTGCTGACCCTCTCGGAGACAGGACCCGCCGACGGCCCCGTGCCGCTGCCCGCCCTCGCCGCGTCGATGGTGGTACCCGATGACATGGGTGAGCCCACCGACGACATCCTGGAACAGGTGTCCGAGGCCATGATGCGGCTGGACGACCAGTTCCGGGTCCTCGAACCCATCGGGATCGTCGAATACCGGCCTGTGGACGAGACGTTGCTGACCGAGGAGGGCGAGGAGGCGACGCCTCCCGCCGACGACGAGGACGTCACCCGCTACGGCATGGTGAAGCTGACCCCGCTCGGTCTCTACGGAATCCGGGAGCGGATGCTGGAGGCGGGCGTGGACGCGCCCGCCGTCGGTGACCTCGCGGACAAGGGTGCCGACGTCCTCCTCGACGGCATCGCGTACTACCCCGAGGAAGCCGCGCGCACCGAGGTCGGTCTGTGGCTCGGCCGGCGGGGGGCGGAAGGGGCGGAGGCCGCCGCGGCGGACCTCCTGGGCGCGGCACGCGGCGCCGACGGGCGGGCACCGCTGCGCAGGCTCCACTGCCAGCAGGCCCTCGCCCTGGTCGGGCCGGAGGCCGAGCCCGCCGTGCGCGCCGTGCTCGGTGATCCCGAGCTCGGCGGACTGGCGCGGGTCTGGCTCGCGGAGCGCGGCGCGGCGGACGTGCCGGCGCCTCCGGAGTCGATGATCTTCTGGCTCGCCGTGGACACCATCGCCGCGCAACTGGACGCCGACGGCGACCTGGACGAGCTCCAGGAGCTGGTCGAAGGGCTCTCCGGCCAGCACAGCGGCTTCTTCGACGAGGCCTGGCGGGTGGAGCACCCCGCGACGGCGGAGGTGCTCGAGGCCGTGGGCAGGCTGCACCGGGACCGGAAGATCGCGAAGGACGCCCGCAAGGCCGCCTTCAAGGCCCGTTCGCGTACGAAGGGCTGAGCGGCGGGAGGCTTTTCGGCCATGCGCGGGCCGGCCGGGACCGCGCCCGGTGACCAGGTTTGTCACCGAACGCCCTACGGCTTGATGTGCAGGACCGCTCGACTTCGTACGTCGTTCAACTCCTGTTGGTGCGGGGGAGGGAGCGTGATCGCGCCAACCCACCCGGCCACGCACCACCAGGAGCCCGCGATGTCGATCACGCGTAGGGAATTCAGCAGACAGTCCGCCCTCACCGGCGCGGGTATAGCCCTGACCGGTGCCGTCGGCGCACTGGCCACGGCACCCGGCGCCCTGGCGGCCGAGGACGCGCGACACGGCAACGGGCACGGTGACGACAAGGGCCACGGGCACGGCAAGGAGCTGGGCTACGGTCCGCTGCTCCCCGACCCGAAGGGCATCCTCGCGCTGCCCGCCGGATTCTCGTACCGCGTCATCACCCACAGCGGTGTCACCAAGCTGGAGACCGGCGAGCCGACCCCCTCCAACCACGACGGCACCGCCGCCTTCGAAGGTGCCCGCGGTGTCACCCTCCTGGTCAACAACCACGAGCTGAGCGGTACCCGGGCCGGCTGGGAGCACCCCGTCCCGCTCACGGAGGGCCTCGTGTACGACCCGGTCGCGGCCGGCGGCTGCACGGTCGTGGAGACGCGCCGCGACGGCCGCACCGCCGAGTGGGTCGGCATCGCGGGCACGTCGACCAACTGCGCGGGCGGCAGCACCGCGTGGGGCACCTGGCTCACCTGCGAGGAGACCGAGGACAAGGCCGGCAAGAACGGTCTCCTCAAGGACCACGGCTACGTCTTCGAGGTCGACCCCTCCGACAAGCGTGCCAACCGGGACCCGCGCCCCATCAAGGCCTTCGGCCGGTATGCCCACGAGGCCGTCGTCATCGACCCGAAGCTCGGCCACGCCTACCTGACCGAGGACGCGTCCGGCCCCAACGGCCTGCTCTACCGCTGGGTCCCGCCGCACGGCTTCAGGCACGGCCGCGGCAAGCTGCGCACCCTCGCCGACGACGCCGGTGTCCTGCAGGCCACCAAGTGCTTCGACAAGAAGGGTGCGTTCGTCGACGACCTGTCCCGGGCGACGGAGATCGGCACCGTCTACGGCGTGGACTGGGTCGACGTGCCCGACCGCGACGCGAAGACGGTCTCCGTGCGCAAGCAGTTCGACGACACCCAGGTCACCCGCGCCCGCAAGCTGGAGGGCATGTGGTGGGGCGACGGCGGCGCCTACATCGTCTCCTCGTTCGCGCGCGGCGAGAGCCCGGTCGCCCACGACGGCCAGGTCTGGTTCTACGACCCCAAGCGCCGCACGCTGACCCTGAAGGTGCTCCTCGGCGTCAACGCCGACCCCTCCGAGGACGGCGCCTTCGACGGCCCGGACAACATCACCGTGTCGCCCTACGGCGGTCTGGTCATCTCCGAGGACGGCGAGGGAATCCAGCACCTCTTCGGGGCCACGGACAGCGGCCGCACCTACCCGATCGCGCGCAACGAGCTGAACGGCGGCACGGAGGAGGACCCCTCCTACAGCGAATTCACCGGGGTCACCTTCTCGCCCGACGGAAAGACGCTGTTCGCCAATATCCAGACCCCGGGCATCATGCTCGCCATCACGGGACCGTGGAAGCGCCAGCCGAACAAGCACTGACACCCGCACACGCGGCGCGGGAGGGAAATTCCCTCGCGCGCCGCGCAGTTGTCCTCCTAGAGTCATGGCCATGCACCTCCCGGTGCGAAGGCAGCGGCTACTTCCTTCCTCGAAAACGCCGCAGCCGTCCTGACCTCGGGAGGCACAAGCGCCGGGGTGCCCGGTGCGCAGGCGACGGATACTTCTTTGATCTGAGTGTTGCGGGTTCGAGTCCCGCCCGGCCACGGCCGGTAGCTCAATCGGGTAGAGCACCGGAATAGCACCGCCGCCGATTCCTGATCTCGGGCACCCCTTCTTCCGCTGTGCCCTCTCCCATGAATTCGGGGGAATTCACATGGCACGCTTCAACACCCGCCTCACCCGTCCCCGCGTCACCTCGCCCGTGAAGTCGACCGGGCGCACCGCCCGCAACCACCAGGGCGCCCTCGGGCACCTCCGGGACAGCCGCTCGGAACTCTTCCTGCTCGCGGTCGCCGATTTCGTCTCGCAGGAGACCTTCCACGAGGACGGCGAGGAGCGCGACAGCCGCTTCGCCACGCTGGTGCGGACGCTCGCCGTCGAGGACCCGGAGTGGACGGCGGGGCTGCTGCGCTGGCTGCGCCGCGAGGGGCAGATGCGTACGGCGTCTGTCGTCGGCGCCGCCGAGTACGTGAAGGCGCGGCTCGAGGCCGGTGCGGTGGACGGCCCGTCCAGCCGGCAGGTCGTGGACTCCGTGCTGCTGCGCGCGGACGAGCCCGGTGAGCTGCTCGGCTACTGGACCTCGCAGTACGGCCGCGCCGTGCCCAAGCCGGTCAAGCGCGGGATCGCCGACGCCGTGCGCCGGCTCTACAGCGGCACCGCGCTGCTGAAGTACGACACCGCGTCCAAGGGCTACCGCTTCGGCGACGTCCTCAACCTGGTGCACGCCGCGCCGGACCCCGCCAAGCCCTGGCAGGGCGACCTGTTCCGGTACGCCCTGGACCGCAGGCACCACCCCGAGAGCGCCGAGGCGCCGGGGTCGAACCGCACCCTGGCCGCCCACCGTGCCCTGATGGCGGTGCCGGTCGCCGAGCGTCGCGCGGTGATCACCGGGCCCGGAGCCGCGGACCGGCTGGCCGAGGCGGGCATGACCTGGGAGGCGCTGGCGGGCTGGTTGCAGGGGCCGATGGACGCCGCGGCCTGGGAGGCCGTGATCCCGTCCATGGGCGCGATGGCGCTCGTGCGCAACCTGCGCAACTTCGACGAGGCTGGGGTCCCCGACGAGGTCGCGGCAGGGGTGGCGGCGAGGATCAGCGACCCGGAGGCCGTCGCCGCCTCGCGGCAGTTCCCCTTCCGATACCTCGCGGCGTACCAGCACGCGCCTTCGCTGCGGTGGGCCTACCCGCTGGAGCAGGCGCTGGGGCACTCGCTGGGGAACGTCCCGGCACTGCCCGGCCGCACCCTGATCCTCGTCGACCGCTCCGGCTCGATGTGGTCGCCGCTGTCCGACCGCTCCCGGCTGAACCGGGCCGACGCGGCGGCAGTCTTCGGTGCGGCGCTGGCGCTGCGGGCCGCGGACGCCGACCTGGTGGAGTTCGGCACGAGCAGCTCGGCGGTGGAGTACAGCAGGGGTGAGTCCGTGCTGAAGATCCTGGAGCGCTTCGGCAACCTGGGCGGCACCAACACGGTGCAGGCGGTGCGCAAGCACTACCGCGCGCACGACCGGGTACTGATCGTCACCGACGAGCAGGCCTCGTTCACGTACTACGGCGACGCCACCGAGGGGATCCCGCCGACCGTGCCCGTCTACACCTGGAACCTCGCCGGGTACCGGGTCGGGCACGCGCCGTCCGGAAGCGAGAACCGCCACACCTTCGGGGGTCTTTCCGACGCGGCGTTCCGCATGGTGCCCTTGCTGGAAGCGGGCAGGAGCGCGGACTGGCCCTGGATCCGCTGATTACGAATCCGGCACTACTGACCGCTCCGGAGCGGTCGGGCATGGCGTCCGGCGCTTACAGGGCGCATACTCGACCGTAATGAAACAGTCAGCCGGTTCCCGGCGTCACCTGCCTTCCAGTCCCTTCAACCGCCCGGCCCAGGCGGCCCCACCGGTCGAATGCTTCGATGTGGGCGACAGGGTGTCGCATGACCAGTTCGGACTCGGACGAGTCCTTGCTGTCGAGGGCGACAACGACGCAGTGCTCATCGACTTCTCTGGGCGCCAGGGGAGGATCCTGAGCCCGTACTCCAAGCTGACCAAGCTCTGAGGGAGCGGACGAGCACGCAACGCGTCCCACCGGAGACTCTCCGGATCCGGGGCACCTGAGGGGAAACCCGTCGGGTGCCCCGGAAGCCGTTCCGGGGCCGGTGGCCGGTGGGGTGCTAGAGGGCCTTCGCGGCGGGCTTGACCATGCCGCGGACGGTCCGCGACTTCACGAACTCACCCATTCCGGTCATTTCCCACTCGCCGGAGAACTGCTTGATCAGCTTGGCCATCATGACGCCGGTCTGCGGCTCGGCGCCGGTCAGGTCGAAGCGGACCAGCTCCTCGCCGGTGGCCGCGTCGATCAGCCGGCAGTAGGCCTTGGCGACCTCGGTGAACTTCTGCCCGGTGAACGAGTTGACCGTGAAGACCAGACCGGTCGCGTCGGCGGGGATCCGGCCGAGGTCGACGACGATCACCTCGTCGTCACCCGCGCCCTCTCCGGTGAGGTTGTCGCCGGAGTGCTTGATCGCGCCGTTCAGGATGGAGAGCTTGCCGAAGTAGCAGCTGTCCAGGTGATTGCGGTTGGGACCGAAGGCGATCACCGAGGCGTCGAGGTCGATGTCCTTGCCGCGGAACGCGGGCTCCCAGCCGAGGCCCATCTTGACCTGCGAGAGCAGCGGCTTGCCGCCCTTGACCAGGGAGACCGTCTGGTTCTTCTGGAGGCTGATCCGGCCCTTGTCGAGATTGATCTTGCCGGAGCCGGCGGGGGGCGCGGGCGGTGCGGCGGGGGCCGGGGGAGCGATCCGGGGGTCCACGGGCGCGACCGCCGGGGGTGCCACGGGCGGCGCGACGGGCGCGGGCGCCGGGACGGGCGGGGCCGCCGCGGCGGGCTCCTCCACCGATACACCGAAGTCCGTGGCGATGCCGGCCAGCCCGTTCGCGTAGCCCTGGCCGACCGCGCGGGCCTTCCAGGCGCCGTTGCGCAGGTAGATCTCGATGACCACCAGTGCCGTCTCGCCGCCCAGCTGCGGCGGGGTGAAGGTGGCGAGCGCGCTGCCGTCGTCCGCGTTGCGCACGGTGGCGGTGGGCTCGACGCCCTGGAAGGTCTGGCCCGCGGCGTCGGGGCTCGCCGTGACCACGATCTTCTCGATGCCCGGGGGGACCGCCGTGGTGTCCACCACGATCGCGTCGGGCGCGGAACCGCCGCCCGAGCGGTAGGTCACGCCGGGGCCCGAGGGCTGGTTGTAGAAGATGAAGTCGTCGTCGGAGCGCACCTTGCCGTCGGCGGTGAGCAGCAGGCCCGAGACGTCGAGCCGCACCGGGGCGGCGACGTCCACCGCCACGCGGGCGGCGGAGAGAGGGATGTTCGAGCCGGGGGTCATTGCGGTCATGCACGGGGTAACGAACGACCCGGCTTTGCCGTTCCCTTACCTTCGCGGGCTTGCTCCGGACGGCTCAGCGGCCGCCGCGGGCCCGGTTGCGGGGGTGCTCGCGGGCGGTGCGCTCGTTGCCGTGCCGGTACGCGCCCGTCCAGCGGGCCATGACGAGCTGGGCGTCCCCGGACGCCACGTCCGCCAGGAACTTCTCCGCCCGGCCGCCGCGCAGGGTGCCCGCGGGGCGGCCGTGGTGGGTGATGGTGACGCTCGCGTCGCCGTGTCGCTCGTACTGGAATCCGGAAGGTTTCGGCATGGCCGTATGGTGCCCGTCCCGCGGCGTCGCGTCGCGGGAATTTGCGGACGGGACTCCGAGCGGACCCCTTCACCGGACGGGACTCCGCGCGGACCCCTCCGGTCAGTAGGGCCAGATCGGCGGGTCCGTGACGAAGTGGCCGCCGAGGTGGGCGTGATCGGGATTCTCCGGGTCCAGCTCGCCGTGCTCGGCGACGAGCTTGTCCGCGTACTGCTCGGAGTCGTCCTGCGGGTCGTAGCCGAGGGAGCGGGCCGTCGTCAGGTCCCACCACAGGCGGGTGTTGTCGGAGGAGCCGTAGACCACGGTGTGCCGCACGTCCTCGGCGGTGAGCGCCGCGTGGAAGAGGCGCGCTCCGTCGCCGGGGCTCATCCAGACGGACAGCATCCGCACGGACGTCGGCTCCATGAAGCAGGAGCCGATGCGCACGGAGACGGTCTCCACGCCGTGCTTGTCCCAGTAGAACTGGGCGAGGTCCTCGCCGAAGGACTTCGACAGGCCGTAGAAGGTGTCGGGGCGACGGGGGGTGTCGACCGGGATCAGCGGGTCACCGGCGAGCGGGCGCGGGGTGTAGCCGATGGCGTGGTTGGACGAGGCGAACACGATGCGCTCGACGCCCTCCTCGCGCGCCGCCTCGTAGAGGTTGTACGTGCCCTCGATGTTGGAACGGAGGATCTTGTCGAACGAGGCTTCGAGGGAGATGCCCGCGAGATGGATGACCGCGTCGACGCCCCGTACGGCTTCCCGCAGTGCGGCCTTGTCGCCCAGGTCGGCGGTGACGGCGTCCGGTTCGCCCTCGATGGGGGTGACGTCGAAGAGCCGGAGTTCGTAGCCGTACGCGGGAAGCAGTCCCCGCATCAGGGTGCCCAGGCCGCCGGCGGCGCCGGTGAGAAGGACGGTACGGGGAGCTGGCATACGGGGATCTCCTCGGTGCGGGCGCAGGCGCGGGGCGCGGCGTGCGCGGACGGTGCGGTGCTGTGCTGCGTGGGGGCCGGACGTACGGACAGCAAGGTACGCGTGGCACGCAGATGTCACGCAACCGTCCGATGTGCCAAATCCATGGACGGCATTCACATGCGTGGACACGCTAAGAACTCGCGACGGGCCACGTCAAGTGTCGCTCGGTGTCGGCCGGTTCGCCTTGGGGTTGGGTGTTCGTGTCTTGACCGGCGCCGCGCGGCTGCCTTAGCGTGGCGGCGTTCAGAAATATGGACACCGATCATAATTGTGCACGCCTGAATCTGCTCAGGGAGCGCCCGTGACCTCAGCCCCCCTTGCCGCCCGACTCACCGATGTCGCCGGGCCGCTCTTCTTCCCCGTCACCGCCTACGGGCCGGACGGCGCCGTCGCTCTCGATGCCTTTCGCGCGCACGTGCGCGC
>NZ_JBHWZS010000089.1:0-29149 GCF_042728155.1 Streptomyces sp. NPDC060209 | reverse complement strand
GGCGGGACACGTTCCCCCGGTCCCGCCCGCGCCCCCAATTCGGTTGAACTCTCTACCAATAAATGACGACCTTGTCGCCGTTCCGCACCTGGGCGTAGAGCGACGCGATCTTTCCCTCGTCCCGTACGTTCACGCAGCCGTGCGAGGCGCCGTTGTAGCCGCGGGCCGCGAAGTCCGAGGAGTAGTGCACCGCCTGGCCGCCGCTGAAGAACATGGCGTACGGCATGGGGGAGTCGTAGAGCGTCGACACGTGGTGGCGGGACTTCCAGTACACCGAGAAGGTGCCCTCGCGGGTGGGTGTGTACTGCGAGCCGAAGCGCACATCCATCGACGAGACGACCCTGCCGTCGATCATCCAGGACAGGGTGCGGCTGTTCTTGCTGATGCACAGGACCCGTCCCTTCAGGCAGCGCGCGTCGGGCTTCGCCGCCGCCGGCGTGGAGGCCGGCGGGTCGAGTTCCTTCGCCGTCGGCTTCCGCGTCATCGCGAGCAGCCGTTCCCAGGTCACGGTGTCGGTCCTCCCCGTGCGGGGCAGGCCCCGCTTGCCCTGGAAGGACTGCACGGACGCGACGGTCGCGGTGCCGTAGTACCCGGTGGGACTGCGGTCGAAGTGGCCGATCTGGCGCAGCCGGGCCTGGAGCTCCCGTACGCGCTTGCTCCGGTCGCCGACGGACATCAGGGTGCTGGGCTGCGGAGAGGGCCGCACGCTCGGCGTCCGTGACGGAGTGGCGGAGGGGCTCGCCGGGCCGCCGCCCGGCTTGGCATCGTCCGTAGGGCGCGGGGACGCCTTCGTCGGGAGGGGGGTGGGCTCCGCGGCCCCCGCCGGCTCGGCCTTGCAGCCTGCCGTGAGGGTGACCAACGCGAGTGCGCCGGCGGCCGCCACGGCCGTCGTGCGCACTCTGCGTGCGTAACTGTCAGTCCGTCTGCGTCTCATCTCGGCCCCCTGGCTCGCCCCACGCCCCTCGTCGCTCCGGTCGGGCGTGACCCGTCGCGTGGCAGGGATATCTCATGAGACGGATTCCCGCCCTGCCCGGTTGCCGAATCCTGCGCATGATGGGAGACACGCGTCCAGGCCTCCGGGTATGTCCTGTGAGCAAGGTCCCAGCAGAGGGAACCCGCAGGCCCTGGCGTCGCCGCTAGAGTCCGTCGCGAGATTTGTTACCGATAAGTAGCTTGAACGGGAGGCACAGCAGATGACGCGTGAGTCCGAGTCGGGACTGCCCATCGAGCCGGTGTACGGGCCGGAGGCGCTCGAAGGCTGGCGGGCCGAGGAGAAGCTCGGTGCCCCGGGCGCCTTCCCCTTCACGCGTGGCGTCTATCCCACGATGTACACCGGCCGGCCGTGGACGATGCGGCAGTACGCGGGATTCGGCACCGCCACCGAGTCCAACGCGCGCTACAAGCAGCTGATCGCCAACGGCACGACGGGACTGTCCGTGGCGTTCGACCTGCCCACCCAGATGGGACACGACTCGGACGCCCCCATCGCCTCCGGCGAGGTCGGCAAGGTCGGCGTGGCGATCGACTCGATCGACGACATGCGCGTCCTCTTCGGCGGGATCCCGCTGGGCGAGGTCTCCACCTCGATGACCATCAACGCCCCCGCCTCGCTCCTCCTCCTGCTCTACCAACTGGTCGCCGAGGAGCAGGGCGTGCCGGCCGACCGGCTGACGGGCACGATCCAGAACGACGTGCTCAAGGAGTACATCGCCCGGGGCACTTACATCTTCCCGCCGAAGCCCTCGCTGCGGCTGATCGCCGACATCTTCAAGTACTGCCGGGCCGAGATCCCGAGGTGGAACACGATCTCGATCTCCGGCTACCACATGGCGGAGGCGGGTGCCTCGCCCGCGCAGGAGATCGCGTTCACCCTCGCGGACGGCATCGAGTACGTCCGTACCGCCGTCGCGGCCGGCATGGACGTGGACGACTTCGCGCCCCGGCTCTCCTTCTTCTTCGTCGCCCGTACGACGATCCTCGAGGAGGTCGCCAAATTCCGTGCCGCGCGCCGGATCTGGGCGCGGGTGATGCGGGAGGAGTTCGGTGCGAAGAACCCCAAGTCCCTGATGCTGCGCTTCCACACCCAGACCGCCGGGGTCCAGCTCACCGCCCAGCAGCCCGAGGTCAACCTGGTCCGGGTCGCCGTGCAGGGCCTGGGCGCGGTCCTCGGGGGCACGCAGTCGCTGCACACCAACTCCTTCGACGAGGCAATCGCCCTGCCGACGGACAAGTCGGCCCGCCTCGCGCTGCGTACCCAGCAGGTCCTGGCGTACGAGACGGACGTGACGGCGACGGTGGACCCCTTCGCCGGGTCGTACGTCGTCGAGAGGATGACCGACGACGTCGAGGCCGCGGCCCTGGAGCTGATGCTCAAGGTCGAGGACATGGGCGGCGCGGTCGACGCCATCGAACGGGGCTTCCAGAAGAACGAGATCGAGCGCAGCGCCTACCGCATCGCCCAGGAGACGGACAGCGGCGAGCGTGTCGTCGTCGGCGTCAACCGGTTCCGCCTCGACGAGGAGGAGCCGTACGAGCCGCTCCGCGTCGACCCGGCGATCGAGGCCCAGCAGGCGGCCCGTCTGGCGAAGCTCCGCGCCGAACGCGACCAGGGGGTCGTGGACGCGGCGCTGGCGGAACTGAAGAAGGCGGCCGAGGGCACGGACAACGTGCTCTACCCGATGAAGGACGCGCTGAGGGCGCGGGCCACGGTGGGCGAGGTGTGCAACGCGCTGCGGGAGGTCTGGGGGGCGTACGTCCCGACGGATGCGTTCTGAGGGGCCGGGCGCCCCTCGCGGGTGATCTCTCGCCGATCGGCCGCACCCGTGGACAGTCGCGTGAGCGGTGGTCTCCGAAAGGCGCGCGGGGTCGGGCTGAGGCTGGTGCAGGCGGTCGGACTCCGGCTGCCCACCGGTCCGGACGACTACGCGATCCCCGATCTGCCGGTCGTCGAGGCCGACATCCGGTCGAGGTGACTTCCAGGACCGTGCGGAAGACGTGCGGGGCGTAGCGGTTCTTCATGACGTGGGCGTCGCGGGGGCGGCGACGAGGACCGATCCGCCGCATTCCGGAACGCTTGAACGGAGTGTCGTACCTGCGTGCGACACTCCGTTCATGCTAGGTGTCACCGATCTTCCGACCTATCTCGCCGGCCTGGTGCTGATCATTCTTCTGCCGGGCCCGAATTCGCTGTACGTGCTCTCCGTCGCCGCCAGACGTGGTGTGCGCACCGGTTATGTGGCCGCCGCCGGTGTGTGGACCGGGGACACGGTCCTGATGACCCTGTCGGCACTGGGCGCCGCCTCCCTGCTGCAGACGACCCCGCTGCTGTTCGCCGTCGTCAAGTACGCGGGCGCGGGTTATCTGACCTGGCTGGCGATCGGGATGATGCGGACCGCCGTGTCGATGTGGCGTGAACGGCACCAGCGGGCGGCCGAGCTGACGGAGGAGAGCGCCGCACCGGCTGCTGGTGTGGAACACCCCTACCGGCGGGCCCTCGTGGTGAGCCTGTTCAATCCGAAGGCCATCCTGTTCCTCATCTCCTTCTTCGTGCAGTTCGTCGATCCCGGCTACGCCTATCCGGCGCTCTCCTTCCTGCTGCTGGGCACGCTGCTGCAGATCGGCAGCTTCCTCTACCTCTCGGCGCTCATATTCGGCGGCACCCGCCTGGCCACCGCGTTCCGCCGCCGCAAGCGGCTTTCCGCGGGGGCCACTTCGGTGGCGGGTGTGCTGTTCCTCGGGTTCGCGGCGAAGCTGTCGTTCAGCGGCGTCTGAGCCGTCGGCAGGGCTCAGTGGTGCCAGGCCTTGCCGCCGACGTTGTGGATCATCCGCTGGAGGACCTTGAGTGCGGCGACGAAATCCTCGTCCGGGATCCCGGCGTGGATCTCCGCGCTCGCCCTGCTGACCCGTTCGAACACCTCGGCGCGCAGTGCGTGTCCCCCGGCGGTCAGCCGCAGGCGGGTCGTGGGGTCCTCGGTGACCATTCCCTGGGCGATGAGGGCGTCGATCTCGGGCTCCAGCGCGTCGCCGACGTTCAGGTAGCCGCGGAGCATCGCGACCACCTCGGCGCGCGGACGGCCCAGTTCGTCCGCGTCGGTGAGCTGGTTGAGAACCCACCAGGGGGGCTGGGTCAGACCGTGTTCGGCCAGTGCGGCCCTGATGTGGGTCACGGTCGCTTCGTGGGCGGCCCAGCTCCAGTAACCGATGGGCTGCCGTGCCAGTCCTGCGTCGTCATGTGAGTAGTCCATGTCCTGGAACGTAGAACCTCAAGCAAAGTTGAGGTCAAGGCCCAGCAGTCCGGCGTACTCCGCGAGCCCCGAAGTGTCCTCGCCCGCCCAGCCGATGTAGCCGTCCGGCCGGACCAGGAACAGGCCCTTGCCGTACGCCTCGCTCTCCTCGGTGCGGAAGGTCCTCAGCGTTTCGCCGTCGTACGCGGGCAGCGGGGCGTCCGTGCCGACCGCGAGCAGGGTGAAGTGCGGTCCCTGGAAGACGTCGAAGAGCCGCCTGCCCTCGCCCGCGGGTCCGTCCGGTGCCCGGTCGCCGGCCTCCAGGAGGCCCGCCCGGCCGGATGCCAGCGGGCCTTCCCGGTAGCCGAGTCCCAGCTGCTGGGCCGCGGTGCCGCGTTCCTGCTCGCCCCGGTGGATGCGGGTCGAGAGGCCCAGCATCTCGGCGGCGACCGGGCGGCGTTCCTGCTCATAGGTCTCCAGCAGGGTGGCGGGTGCCCCGTGCAGCAGCACCTGGCCGAGCTTCCAGCCCAGGTTGTACGCGTCCTGGACGCTGGTGTTCAGCCCCTGGCCGCCGGCCGGGGAGTGGACGTGCGCGGCGTCGCCGACGAGGAAGACCCGGCCTGCGCGGAACCGGCCGGCCAGCGCGGCGCGCGGCCGGAAGTCCGACGACCAGCGCACCTCGGTGACGTCGTCCGCACCCAGGTGGGTGCGCGCGGCGACGAGCGCCCGCACGCCCTCCGGCGTGGTGTCGGGCGCCCCTTCCTTGAACTGGGCGACCAGCTGGAAGTCCGGCGTGCCGGGCAGCGGGCACAGCGTGATCATGCCGGCCTCGCCCAGGAAGATGTGCCAGTTGAGCCGGTCGAGGGCCGCCTCCGCGATCCGGACGTCGGCCACCAGCGTGGGAGAGGGGTCGACGGTCTCGCCCTCCATCGTGATGCCGAGCGTGCGCCGGACCGTGGAGCTTCCGCCGTCCGCCGCGACCAGGTAGGAGGCGCGCACCTCCCCGGTGGTGAGCCGCGCCGTGACCCCGTCGGCGTCCTGCGACAGACCGGTGAGGGCGGCGGAGAAGAGGACATCGCCGCCCAGCTCGCGCAGGCGTGCGATCAGGATCTCCTGGGTCCGCCACTGCGGCATCATCCAGGGCTCCCCGTACGGCTCCGCCGCGGTGGGTGCCGCGCGGCGGAACATGTCGTACTCGCCCTGGCGCTCACCGCCGCTCCAGGTCATCCCGACGGGAGCGGCACCGCCGTGTTCCCGCACCGGGCCGCCCACGCCGAGGTCGTCGAGCACCTCCCGGGTGCGCGGCTGGATGCCCTTGCCGCGCGAGCCGGGGAAGAGCGAGGGGGCCTGCTCGACGACGAGGGCGCGCACACCGCGGCGGGCGAGGTCGCAGGCCAGGGCGAGGCCGCTGGGGCCCGCGCCGACGACCAGCACCCGCGTTTCCTTAACAGTGTTAAGTTCCATGATTGGCAGTGTGTGCTTAACGCTGTTAAATTGTCAAGGTGGGTACGACGAAGATCGATCGGGCGCGCGTCGCGGACGCGGCGCTGGGACTGCTGAACGAGGTGGGTCTCGACGGGCTGACCCTGCGCGCCATCGCCCGGGAGCTGGACGTCAAGGCACCCGCGCTCTACTGGCACTTCAAGGACAAGCAGGCGCTGCTCGACGAGATGGCCACGGTGATGTACCGCCGGATGCTGACGGAGGAGCTTCCCGGGCCCACGCCCCACACCTGGCAGCAGCAGATGGTCGCGTACCAGAGCGTGCTGCGCCGCGCGCTGCTGCGCTACCGCGACGGCGCCAGGGTCTACACCGGCGCCCGGTTCACCGGCACCGACCACGCCGACGGCCTGGAGGCCCACCTCCGCACGATGGTCGACGCGGGGTTCGAGCTGTGGCAGGCCGTGCGCGCCGGCACCACCGTGAACGCGTACACGATGGGCTTCGTCACCGAGGAACAGGGCGTCCAGCCCATGCCGGACGAGCGGCGGGACGGTTACGACGTCGACGAGCGGGCCGGACGCCTGGAGCGCTATCCGCTCGCCGCGGCGGCCGGGGCCGAGATCTTCACCAACTACGACGAACGCTTCGAGGACGGCCTGTGGATCGTCGTCGCCGGCATCGAGGCGCGGTACGGAGTGACCTAGGGCCGGCACGGGTCACCCCGACGACGCCCAGAGTTCACCGTTCGTCGGGCCGGGCGACACCCTCTCCTCCATCCGCGTCACTAGCGTGTGCGGACCATGATCGAAGGTGAGGGCCCGCGTGCCGAAACTGTCCGTTGTCGTTCCGTTCCACAATGTCGGCGCCTACGCCGACACGACGCTGGGCAGTCTTGCCCGTAACTCGGGCCCGGACATCGAGTTCCTGCTGGTCGACGACTGCTCCACGGACGACACACCGGCCGTCATCGACCGCTGGGCCGACAGACTCCCGCACGCCGAGGTCATCCGGCACGAGAAGAACGTGGGCATCGCGGAGGCCCGCAACAGCGGCATCGACGCGGCCCGGGGCGACTTCGTCACCTTCCTCGACGGCGACGACTGGTACGCCCCCGGCCACCTGGGTCGGCTGCTGCACGCCGCCGCCGGACTGGACTGCGACTTCGCCCGCACCGACCACGTCCAGGCCACGGGGACCAGCAGGGTCGTCCGGCGCGCTCCCGCCCGGCTCCGCGACACGGTCCTGGATCCACGCGAGGGCATCGCGGCTCCCGAATGGGAGACGATGGTCGACTACCCCTTCGTGTGGGCGGGCGTCTACCACCGGCGGCTCTTCGAGGACGGCGGCCACCGATTCACCGCCCGGCTGCGCACCGCCGAGGACCGGCTGTGGATCTGGCAGCTGCACCTGCGGGCCCGTACCTACGCGGCGCTGAATCTGTACGGCATCTTCTACCGGCGCGGTGTCACCACGTCCCTGACGCAGATCAAGGACTCCCGCCAACTGGACTTCTTCCCCGCCTACGACACGCTGATCGAAGAGATCCGCGAGCACCCGGACGCGGAGCTCTTCCTTCCCAAGGCGGTCCGCACCTACTGCGCGATGATCGCCTTCCACAACGAGAAGGCGGACGCCTACGAGCCCGCGACCTTCCGGCGCCTGCGCCACGAGTCGGCGGCCGCGCTGCACCGCATGCCGCAGCAGGTGCTCGACCACACCCTGACGATGATGGACACCAGGCGCAGCACCCTGCTCAACCGCCTGCGTGACAAGCAGAAGGCCGCCTGACCCATGCCCACGCGCACCCAGATCTTCCAGGTGTCGACCCTCTACGGGGCGGCCACGCTCGCGGCGGCGCTGGACGCCGGCCAGTTCGGGCCCGGGCAGGACAGCCACCGCGTCCTGCTCGTCTCCAACAACGCGGCGATCCCCGAAACCGCCCTCCGGCTGGAGGAGATGCGCGGCTACGGGGACATCGCCGCCCGCTTCGACTCCGTCGTCGACTGGAACGACGCCATCAGCCCGCACCACCCGAGCGGCTGGGGCCCGCGCGCCGAGGAGACCGAACTCTGGCAGCGCGCCTTCCGTCTCGCCTGGGGCATCGACCCCGACGGACCCGTCGACCTCGCCGTCGAATCCATCCAGGTCAACCCGGCCCGCGCACTGGCCGCTATCTTCTCCGAGAGCGCCGTGCACGTCTACGCGGACGGTCTGATGAGCTACGGCCCGACCCGCAACAAGGTCCCGAGGTCCATCGCCTGCCGCATCCAGCGGGTGCTCCACCTCGATCTCGTACCGGGACTGCGCCCGCTCCTCCTCGCCGAGTCCGGCGTCGAGCCCGAGCTCGTACCGAACGACGCCTTCCGCAAGGTCCTCGGCGAGATCGCCGGCGCGGCGGACGGCGACCGCCGTCTCGCGGAGACCGAGGCCGAGGCGCCCACGGCGGTGCTCCTGGGCCAGTACCTCGCGGCCCTGAACATCCTCACGGCCGAGGAGGAGGAGGACCTGCACCTCCGCATGCTGCGCGGCGCGGCGCGGGCGGGCCACACCTCCGTCCTCTTCAAGCCCCACCCCACCGCGCCGGCCCGCTACTCCAGGGCGCTGGACGACGCGGCCGCCGCACTGGGGGTGCGACTGACCACGCTGGACAGCCCGCTGCTCGCCGAGACCCTCTACGAGCGGTGCGCGCCCACTCTCGTCGTCGGCTGCTTCTCGACCGCGATGTTCACCGCCGCCGCGTACTACGGCATCCCCGTCGCCCGGGTCGGCACCCGTCTCGTCCTGGACCGCATCACCCCGTACGAGAACAGCAACCGCATCCCGCTGACGATCGTCGACCACCTCGTGCCCGACCTGGACGAGCAGGCCGGCGAGCCCGTGCCGGAACTGCCGTCCGTGGCGCCGGAAACCCTCGCGCCACTCGTCCGGACGGTCGGCTACTGCATGCAGTCCGGACTCCACCCCACGCTGCGCGCCGAGGCCGAGTCCTGGCTGCGGGACCACCTCGACTGCAGCACGCAGCACTACTTCAAGCGGCGTCGCCTGCAGAAGCTCACCCTGCCCGGCGGCGGCCCCCGTGGAGCGGCGATCCGACTGCGCCGCACCGTACGACGAACCCGCAGCAGCCTGGGCCTCTGACCCCACAACCGGGGCGCGTGCCCCGGCCGGTCACTGACGACAGAACGGCGGAACGAGCATGGGTCAGACCTTCACGGGGCTGCTCAAGGCAGTGCGGGCGAGAACCGGGCAGGGCGGTGCGGCGCGGCCCGCGTCCACGGAAGCCCTGCGCCTCTGCGGCGACTACCTCGCGGGCCTCGCCGCGAGCGGTCCCATGAGCGACGCCCGGCAGACGCGGCTCGTCGCCGCCATCGGCGGCCTCACCACGGCCTGCGGAACCGACGGGGACGAGCTGTTCGACGCACTGCTCCGCACCGGGCAGCGTGCCCTGGAGGCCGGCGGGGAGACGGAGACACGCCTCGCCCTGGACATCGCCGTCGAGGCCACCGGGCTGCGGCCCAGGTCCAAGGGGGCATGGCGGCTGCGCGGAGGAGCGCTGGACGCGCTGGGCCGCCGCGACGAGGCGGTGCAGGCCTACGAACGGCATCTGGCGCTTCAGCAGAACCCCGCGTCGGCCGAGGACATCGCGCGCCGGATCGCCACCCTGACGGACCTCCGCACCCGTCTGGACGAGGCCGCCGGGCTGCTGCCCGGTGAGGACGGCACCGCTCTGCGCGCGCTGCACAACGCGCCCGCCGGGCAGGCCCGTACCGTCTTCGCCGAGGTCGTACGCCGTCGGACCGCCGAAGGCGGTGGCCTGGCGGATCCGGCCGTCCGCCGGCTCACCGTCCTGTACGCCGCGCACCGCCGGCTCCTCGACCGGGACAGGATGGCCGACCCCCTGCTCGGCGGCGCGGAACCGGTCGGGGTCACCGCACTGCGACGCCTGATCGCCGGCCGCTCCGTCTGTCTGGTCGCCGGGGCGGCCCGGATCGCCGACGAGGAACGGGTCCCGGGCAGCCCGCTCGGCAAGCTGATCGACGGATACGACCTGGTGGTGCGCTGCGACACCCTTCCGCCCGCCGCCCCGCGCACCGACCTGCACGCGGTCACGCTGCGGGGGGACACCCCGTGGACGGGCCCTGCCTGGGACCGCCGGGCGGGCACGCGGCTGGTCCTCGGCGGCCCGCTGTCGCACTGGCGCCGGTCGCTGCGCGCGCGCCTGGTCGCGGGGGCACAGGACCACATCGGCGACGCCTCGCTGCGGCATCCCCTGGACGATCCGGCGTTGCTCGGTGAGGACGGCTGGGGCCCGCGGACCGGAACCGCGTTCACCGTGCTCCGGCTCCTGGACTTCCTGGACGCCGCCGACCGCCTGGACCTCATCGGTTTCGGACTGCCGGGGCAGCTGCTGCCGCGCGAGCGCGAATGGGTCACGGCCCGCGCGACACACGAGGACGAGACCGAGATGAGGACCACCCTGCGATGAACACCCCCGCCGAGCCCACCGACGACAGACGGACCGGGCCCCCGGCCCTCGACGGACGGGCCGGGCCCGCCCAGGCCGGACCGGCCGTCGGCCCCGCCACCGCGGCCGACGACCGGCGCGCCGTCACAGGCAAGCGGAGGATCGCCTTCGCCGCGTACACCGACGAGGACCGGATGCCCGGCCTCCTGGTGCTGCTGCGCAGTCTCGCCCTGACCGATCCGGCCGTCTGCGAGGACTTCCTCGTCCTGCATCCCGGGCTCCCCGACTCCGCGTTCGACGCCGCCCGCCGGCTGCACCCGCGCCTCGTCCCGCGTACCGCGGAGAGCCGCCTCGACGTCTTCCGGGTGACCGGCTACGACACCGTCATCGCCCTGGGCCCCGGCATGGTCGTCCTCGGCTCCCTCCTGCCGCTGCTGGCCCTCCGCACCGGAGTGGCCGCGGTGCCGCAGTCCGGCCCCGGCGGCGAGCGGGCCGTGGCGGACGGCGGGCTGCTGGTGATCCAGTGCCAGGACGTGACGGACGCCCTGCGGGCCGCGCTGGCGGAGGGCGGCGAGGGCGTGGTGGACCGTGCGCTGTCGGAGGCGGGGCTCCTCGAACCGCTCGGCTCGCGTTACGACTTCCCGGCAGGGCGGCTGTACGACGACACGCCCGTCCCCGGGAGCACCGTCGTCCTGCACTTCGGCGACGGCCGGACCGCCGCCACCCCGGCGCGCGAGGCGCGCGAGCGCTACGAGCTGGCGGACGAGGCATTCCGCGCCGCCTATTGCGCCTTGCCGGGCACCAAGCACCCCGAACTGCTCCTGCACTGCGCCCTGCCGTTCCCCGAAGGGGGGCGTGCGCCGGTGGACCTGGTCCGCCAGGTCGCCGAGGTGCACCGGCAGCAGGGCCGTTACGACGAGGCCGTCACCCTGCTGACGGCCGCCGTGGCGGACCGGCCCGACCTTCCGCGCTGCCACGAGACGCTGGGCATCAGCCTGATGGCCCTGTCCCGCTACGAGGAGGCCGAGGCACACCTCCTGCTGGCCACCGTGTCACCGGACTTCGCCGCCCGCGCCTACGGCCAGCTCGCCCGGCTCGCCTGGCTGCTGGGCCGGACAGCGGAGGCACACGCGTACGCCCGCGAGGGGCTCGACGCCAACCCCACCGACGGCAACTGCCGTGCCTGGTACGTCCGTACACGCCCGGCGCCGGTCACCGCCCCGACGGCCGGCCCGGTACCCGCGGACGAACAGCTCGCCCATGTCGCCCTGTTCGCCGACGGGCAGGAGAACGCGGGCGACAAGGTGCTCCCCGAAGCCGTGCGGATGTGCTTCGGTCCCGACACGGGCCCCGCACGCTGGCACGAGCGGTCCGTGCACCGGCTGGTCGACGAGCCCGTCCTGGAGGAACTGAACGCCCGGCGCGGCATCGTCGTCGGCGGTGGCGGGCTCTTCCTCCCGGACACCGCGCCCAACGGCAACAGCGGCTGGCAGTGGAACATCCCCGATGACGTCCTGGCCCGGATCACCGCGCCGCTCGCCGTCTTCGCGGTCGGCTACAACGTCTTCGACGGCCAGCGCTACCGCCGGGAGCGCTTCGCGGCGAGTCTGCGCGCCCTGGTCGGCAAGTCGTCCTTCTTCGGACTGCGCAACCAGGGTTCCGTGGAGCGGGTCAGGGAGCTGCTGCCGGAGGAGCTGCGGGACCGGGTGCGCTACCAGCCCTGCCCCACGACCGTTGCCCGCCACCTCGACCCCGGCCTGGACGACGGTGCGGGCCGGGACGACACCGTGCTGATCAACTGTGCATACGACCGTGCCGGTCTGCGCTTCGGTCACGACTACGGCCACTTCCTGGCCGAGACGGCGGCCGCCGTACGCGCCATCGGCGAGCGGGCCGAGGTCCGTTACGCGGCCCATATGCCGGCCGACGAGAAGTTCGTCCACGACCTGCGGCGGGAACACGGCACAGCCCTCCCGGTGGAACCGCTGTACCTGTTCTCCAACGACCGCATCCGAGAGCTCTACCGGCGTACGCGCCTGGTGATCGGCATGCGCGGGCACGCGGGCATGATCCCCTTCGGCTGCGGCACACCGGTCATCAGCCTGGTCTCGCACCCCAAACTCGCCTACTTCCTCTCCGACATAGACCGCCCCGACTGGGGCGTGTCCGTCCACGACCGGTCGCTGGGCGCCCGCCTCGCCGAGCGGGCCGCGGCCGTGCTGGACGACCACCCGGCAGCCGTGGCCGACGTACACGGCCGGCAGGAGCACCTGTGGTCGGTCACCCGAGCCAACCTCGCCGAACTCCGGGACCTCTTCGGGCTGCCGGAACCGACCTCCGGGGGGCTCGCCCCGCACGTCCCCGGCCCCCGGACCGCAGAGCCGGCACGGGGCCTTCACCTGCCCGACATCCGGACGAAGTGACTGTTCACCTGAGCGGAGTTCACCCGGGGACCGCGCGTTCATAGCCTTCGATGACCATGCCTTCCTCTGTCTCCCAGGCCGGCTCACCTGTCCCCGCGCAGTCCCCGCAGCCCGCCCCCGAACCCCGCCCGCACCGCGAACACCGGTACGACATCGATCTGATCCGGCTGCTCTGCTCGGTCGGCGTGATCCTCTGCCACACGGGCTCCGCGTTCGTGAACACGGCGGGCCGTGAGGCCGCGAACGGCCCCGGCACCTACTGGGCGGGCCTGGTGGCGGACTCCGCGGGCCGCTTCGCCGTACCGCTGTTCTTCGCGATCGCCGGATGGGTCGTCCTCGTCGGAGCCCCGGTCCGGGACGGCCGTCAGCTCCGCCAGCGGATCGTACGGATCGTGGTGCCGCTCGCCGTATGGACGGTGCTCTACGTCGCATGGGGGCGGCTGCGCGGCACCAACGACGCGCCGGCCGGAGAGCTGGCGCTCGACGCGCTGTTCGCCTCGGTGCGCCCGGCCTACCACCTCTGGTACCTGTACGCCTACATCCCCGTGATCCTGCTCCTGGCCTTCGCCGCCCTGGTGAAGTCGGGCAAGCGTCCCTGGGGCCTGGGCGTCGCGCTCCTCCTGCTGGGGGCAGCTCCGACGCTGTTCGGCGACCTGTCCCAGGTCACGGACCTGGACCTGCCGCGCTTCGGGTGGGGCTTCGGCCCGTACCAGCTGATCTACGCGGTCCTCGGCGCCCTGATACTCGCGCTGCCCGCCGGGACGTTCGGCAGGCGGAGCCTGTGGTGGCTGCTCCCGGCGGGCGTTTTCCTGGCCGCGGTCATCGCGTACCAGCACGAGGTGCACTACGCGATCCCGTACGCGAGCATCCTGGTGGCCCTGTTCAGCGCCGGCGTACTGCTCTCGCTGCACCGGCTGCGTGTCCCCGACCGTCTGCGGCCCGCCCTGACCCGGCTGGCGGGCGCCTCGTTCGGCGCGTACATGATCCATGTGCTGGTGCTGGGCGTCCTCACCGACGCGATGGTGGACGCCGACCTCACCCTGCCGGTGGCGGCGGCCCTCGCTGTCGCCGTCACAGCGGCCACGACGGCCGTCTCCTTCGGTGCGGCCATGCTGTGGACCCGCCTCGGCCTGACAAGGCTGCTGGGCTGAGCCCACGGCTGAGCCCAGGGGCCGGCCCCAGCGGTCAGCGGCGCTTGAGGGCGCGGGCGCGGCGCGCGAGCCTGCGCAGTGCGGCATTCCTGCGGACGAAGGCGAGGCGCGCGGGGACGACGCCGGGGAGGGCCAGTGAGCCGAGCCGCCGGCGTTTGAAGTAGCGCCAGGTCCGGGAGTTCAGGCCGTCGGAGAGGTAGCGCTCGGCGGCCGGGCGGAGGTCCGGGCGGACGCGTGGCTGCATGGCGAAGGCGACCGCCGGCAGCAGGCCGCCGAGGGCCTCCGCCACCGAGGCCCCGGTCGGGGGCGACCAGCCCGATACGGCTGCGGGATCGGCCAGGTCGGGCAGCAGGGCGTCGACGATCGTGACCGGGATCCTCGCCGGGTTCTCGTACGGGGCGAGCCGCTCCAGGAGGGCCCCGGTCCCGGTCCTGGCCACCGGCAGGCCGTAGTGCGCGGTGGCGGTGAGCAGAGCCGTCGAGGCGCAGCCGACGACGAGCGCGGGACGCAACCGCTCGTAGAGGACCTCGGCCAGGACCGGCGTGCCGGGCAGGCCGGAGTCCGCCACCGTCAGTTCCACGCCGAGGCGCCCGGCCTCCGCCCGCAGGTCCGGCACGGAGGGCACGGGGCCGCCGGGATGGGGCCGCACGACGAGGTGGGTATGGCCGCGGGCGGCCGTGCCGCGGATCATCCGCAGGTGGAGCTCCGCCTCCTCGGCGGCGGGGAGCGTCCCCGACTCGGGGAGCAGCAGGAGCGCCACTCCTTCAGGCGCGTCGAACTCCGGTGTGGCGTCCGCAAGTTCGCCGAAGACCTTGAGCAGGGCCGGGGTCGGCAGCGCGCGGGGCGCCACGCCGAATTCGCCCAGCAGCAGCGGTTCGAGGCCGGGGAGCAGGTCCGGGTGGAGGAGCTGCCGGATCCGGGTGCCGATCAGGGGCGGGAGCTTCCCTCCGGTCGGGCCGTAGCCGGTCAGGCCGTCCGTGTACACGGACACCGGCCCGCCGGTGAAGATCTGGGCGACCGCCAGGGCAGGCGCGGTGTGCGGCGATTCCAGAGCCAGCTCCACCTCCTCGTCCCCCAGCTCCCACGCGCGGCGCAGGTGGCGTTCCCACAGGGGCACGTCGTCGGCGCGGGGAGTCCACGCGCCCGGGTGCAGGGGGAAGACGGCGTCGTTCCAGGAGAGCACCTCGTCGAAGCGGGTGCGCAGCCGGTCGAACCCGGGCATCGAGTCGACCGGGGCCGCCGCCTCGGGGATCGCCGTGGTGTCACAGAGCAGCAGGATGCGGCGGCCGGAGTCCTCGAAGCAGCCGGAGTCGAGTGCCGCGGCGAGCACGGCCGTGCCGTGGAGGTCCGAGGCGACGAAGATCTGGGTGGTCACGCGGCAGCCGCTCCCTCGGTGGTGGCTGACCGGCGGCGCAGTCTGCGCAGTACGGTCGCCCGTTCGGTGTCCATGGAGTCCAGGACGTCGTCGAGTACGCGGCGGGGCATGCTTCCGAGTGCCGCCGCACCGAGTGATTTCAGGGCACGGGCCACCGGCGGTTCGAATTTCTCGATGGAACCGATGTGGTGGGAAATGACGGCGCAGTACGTCCGTACCGCTTTCGGCATCAATGTTTCGGCGTCGCGGTCCGCCGCGGTGTCGGACAGCACCTGGTCGTAAGCCCGAATGAAATCCAGCTGGCGTTCGTCGCCGATCTGGGTGAGGGACGACGCGACCCCCCGCCGGTAGAAATGGCCCAGTGTTCCCAGGACCGCGAAGGATTCCGCCTCCCGGTGCAGCCGCCAGATCCACGGCCGGTCCTCGGCGGTGCGCAGCCCGTCGGTGAAATGCAGCAGTCCCCGGTCCAGCAGGCTGCGGTGGTACAGCCCCGCCCAGGCGAACGCGTAGTCCACCGAGGTCGTCCGGTCGGCCGGCAGGATCGCGTCCCGCGGGTCGCTCACCACCCCGCGCAGACCGTGCGGGACGCGGCGCACCGTGCGGGACGTACCGGTGACCTGTACGTGGTCCGTGCGCACGAACGCGCAGCCCAGCGCCTCGGTCCGGGCGAGCAGGCGGGCGTAGTGGCCGGGTGCGAGCCAGTCGTCGCCGTCCAGGAAGGCGATGTACTCGCCGCGGGCCGCGTCCAGGCCGGTGTTGCGTGCCGTGGCGAGACCGGCGTTGCGCTCGTGTCTGAGCACGACCACCCCCTCGATGCCGTCCTGGGCCCGGCGCAGAAGATCGGCCGTCCCGTCGGTGGAGCAGTCGTCGACAAGGATGAACTCGAAGTCCTCGCGGGTATTGGCCCGCAGGCTTCTGAGGGTGTCGGGGGCGTATGCCTGGACGTTGTAGAACGGCACGATGACGGAGAGCTTAACCACCCGCATCACGCTAGGGGCGGCCCCGGCATTTGCCTTGACCCCTGCCCGTACGGAAAGTGAACGGCGCGCGGCGGAAAAGTGAACCCGCCTGAATTCGAGCCCGATTTCCCCTTCCGCCGAGCCGAATCCCCAACCGTCGACCGGCTGTTAACCATCTGTTGCCACCGCGTTGGGCCGCGGATCGAAATGGCTTCCTAGCTTTTACGACGTGCCCCCTCGTACCGATGACGCGGCCTCTCCGGCCGCCACCCCAGCAGCCGACCGTGCGGCGCTCCGCATAGCCGTGCTCGCCGACTCCGACACCCGGTGGAAATGGGGCGCGCTCACCGCGCGCCGCCTCTCCGGGGGTCCGGAGTCCGGCGCGGCGGAGCGCCCCGTCGAGATCAGCGGGCTGCTGCTGCGCGGCCGGGCCACGCCGACGCCCCGCCAGCTCGCCGAAGTGGGCGAGGTCGGGGTCGACGCCGGCCGGGTACGCGAGGTGACGGCCGTCGAATTCCTGCACACGGTGCGGGACGAGGCGTACGACGTCGTCGTATTCGCCCTCGTGGGCGGCGCGGTCCAGGCGATGCTGCACGGCCTGGCCGCTCTGGAACTGCCCCGCAGGCCCGTCGTCGTCACCGGCTACGTCGGGGTCGTCTACGAGAAGCTGGCCGACGGACTCCTGCTGCGCCACGGCGCGGACGTCGTCCTCGCCAACTCCCGGCACGACGGCGCGCGTTTCCGCGCGGTGTACGAAGGGGTCGGCGCCGACGCGTCGTCCGTCACCGAGGCCGCACTGCCGTTCCTCGGCGGGGAGCCGCACCGGGCGCAGGAGGGACGCGACACCGTCGTGTTCGCCGCCCAGCCCTCAGTACCGGCATCCCGCGCCGACCGTACGTACCTGCTGCGCCGGCTCGTCGAGCACGCCCGGCTGCACCCCGGCCGCGAGGTGCTGCTGAAGCTGCGCTCCAAGCCGGGTGAGCACACCACGCACATCGAGGAGCTGCCCTACCAGCGCCTCGCCGAGCGCATCCCCGGCGGCCTGCCGCCCAACTTCCGCCTGGTGTACGGGCACATGGGCGAGGTCCTGGACCGCACCGACCTGCTGGTCACCGTGTCCTCGACCGCCGCGCTGGAGTCCCTGCACCGGCGGATCCCGACCGCCGTGCTCTCCGACCTCGGCGTCCGCGAGGCCCTCGGCAACCACCACTTCATCGGCTCAGGGCTGATCACGTCCTGGGACCACCTGGACGGCGGCCTCCGCCCGGAGCCCGACGAGGAGTGGCTCGCGGGCCAGGGCGTCGCCGCCGACGGCACGTACGGGTCGGCCTACGACACCGCCCGCGCCCGGGTCGGAGCGCTGCTCGCCTCCGGGCCGCTTCCCCGCCTCGCCCCCTACTACACGCCGGCCACCGCGCCCGGATACCTCCCCGGCATCCTCGCCCGCTACCACCTGGGCCCCGACGGACACCCGCTGCCGGGTGCCGTCACGCCCAGGGAGACGGGCCGGGTCCGGGGCGCGGTCCGCGAAACCGTACGCAACGCGGCGCGCGGCGCCTACCGCCACGGCGTCCAGCGGGTCGCCCCCGTGATCCGGCGGATGGGCGAGCTGTGACCACCGATTCAGGAGCATCCATGACCCCGCCCCCCACCGTGCTCGCCGTGATCCCCGCCCGCGGCGGATCCAAGGGAGTGCCCGCGAAGAACCTCGCCCAGGTCGGCGGCGTACCGCTCGTCGCCCGCGCCGTCCGCGCCTGCCTCGCCTCGCCCGAGGTCACGGACGTCGTCGTCACCACCGACGACCCTGCCATCGCCGCCGCGTCCAGGGCCGCGGCCGAGGCACTGGGGGAGGACGCCCGGCTGCACTGCGTGCAGCGCCCCGCCGCCATCGCCGGTGACACGGCGACCAGCGAGGACGCGGTCCTGCACGCACTGCACGCCTACGAGGCGACGGCGCACGGCCGGAAGGCCGACGTGGTGCTCCTGGTCCAGTGCACGAGCCCCTTCATCACACGTGAGGACATCGACGGCGTCGCCGCAGCGGTCGCCCGCGAAGGCGCCGACACCGCTGTCACCGTGGCCCCCTTCCACGGCTTCGTGTGGCGCGACGGCAGCGTCGTCGAGGACGACACCTACGGCGTCAACCACGACAAGGCCGTACGCCCCCGCCGTCAGGACCGGCCCCAGGACTACCTGGAGACCGGCGCCGCGTACGCCATGGACGTCGCGGGCTTCCGCACCCACCGCCACCGCTTCTTCGGCCACACGGCGCTCGTACGGACCGACCCCGCCCGGACCCTGGAGGTCGATGACCCGCACGACCTGGCCCGCGCCCGCGCCCTCGCGCCGCTCCTGGACCCCTCCCCGTTCCCCACCCGGGCGGACATCGACGCAGTCGTCCTCGACTTCGACGGCACGCAGACCGACGACCGCGTCCTCATCGACTCCGACGGCCGCGAGATCGTCGCCGTGCACCGCGGCGACGGCCTCGGTGTCGCCGCCCTGCGCCGGGCCGGTCTCCCGGTCCTGATCCTCTCCACGGAACAGAACCCGGTCGTCGCCGCCCGCGCCCGCAAACTCCAGGTCCCCGTCCTCCACGGCATCGACCGCAAGGACCTGGCGCTCAAGCAGTGGTGCGAGGAGCAGTCCATCGCTCCCGACCGCGTGCTCTACGTCGGCAACGACGTCAACGACCTGGCGTGCTTCGGCCTGGCGGGCTGGCCCGTCGCCGTGGCGAACGCCCACGACTCGGTGCGCGCCGCCGCGCGCGCCGTGACCACCAATCCCGGCGGTTCCGGTGCCGTCCGCGAGATCGCGGCCTGGCTCCTGGGCCCCACCCTCACCCTCACCGAAACCCCCAAAACCCCCACCAAGTAAGGAAGCACCACCATGAGCAGCACCTCCCGCCTGCGCACGTTCGGCACCCGCACCGCCGGCCCCGGCCACCCCGTCTACGTCACCGGCGAGATCGGCATCAACCACAACGGCGACCTCGACAACGCCCTCGCGCTGATCGACGCGGCCGCCGAAGCCGGCTGCGACGCGGTCAAGTTCCAGAAGCGCACCCCGGAGATCTGCACCCCGCGTGACCAGTGGGACATCGAGCGCGACACCCCCTGGGGCCGGATGACGTACATCGACTACCGTCACCGCGTCGAGTTCGGCGAGGCCGAGTACACCGCCATCGCGGAGCACTGCGCCAAGCGCGGCATCGACTGGTTCGCCTCCCCGTGGGACACCGAGGCCGTCGCCTTCCTCGAGAAGTTCGACGTCCCCGCGCACAAGGTCGCCTCCGCCTCCCTCACGGACGACGAGCTGCTCCGCGCGCTGCGCGCCACCGGCCGCACCGTCATCCTCTCCACCGGCATGTCGACGCCGAAGCAGATCCGTCACGCGGTCGAGGTCCTCGGCAGCGACAACATCCTGCTCTGCCACGCCACCTCGACCTACCCGGCGAAGGCCGAGGAGCTCAACCTGCGCGTCATCAACACCCTGCAGCAGGAGTACCCGAACGTCCCGATCGGCTACAGCGGCCACGAGACCGGCCTGCAGACGACCCTCGCCGCCGTGGCCCTGGGCGCCGCGTTCGTCGAGCGTCACATCACCCTGGACCGCGCCATGTGGGGCTCCGACCAGGCCGCCTCCGTCGAGCCGCAGGGCCTCACGCGCCTCGTCCGCGACATCCGAACCATCGAGGCGTCCCTCGGCGACGGTGTCAAGAAGGTGTACGAGTCGGAGCTCGGCCCGATGAAGAAGCTCCGCCGGGTCGCGGGCGTCGTCGCCGAGGGCGAGAACGCGCCGGCCGCCGAGCCGGTCGCGGTCTGACGGGCCGACCGGTGAACCTCGCCTTCGTCGAGAGCCCGGTCCAGCTCCTGAACGTCCTGGAGTGGACCCACACCCGGGGAGGACCCGACACCACGATCGTCGTCCTCCCCCCGGTCGACCCGATGTCGCGCGGACAGCTGCGCAGGATGGCGGAGCTGGCCCGCGACGAGGGCATCACCGTGCGCTGGCAGGAGGCGCGCGGGGAGACCGGCGCGCCTCTGAAGGCCCTGCGCGCGCTGACCGGCCTGATCCGCAAGGCCGACGGCATCGTCATCGGGGACCCGTTCTCCCGGTACGTGCAACTGCTCCTCAGCCTGGTCCGCACCCGAAGGATCACCGTTGTCGACGACGGCACCGCCACCATGGAGTTCGTCGCCCAACTGGCACGCGGCGAACGCCTGGTGCGCTGGCACCGCCGGGGCAGCGGGGGGCCGCGCGAGCTGCTCCTGGCCCCGGTCACCTCAGCGGCCCGCCGCAGCTTCACCCCGTCGGCGACCCGCACGGTCGAGGTGTTCACCGCGATGCCGGTGGAGGCTCCCGACGGCATCGATGTCACCGCGAACACCTTCACCTGGACCCGGGAACGCTTCGGCCCGCCCCTCATCACCAAGGGCGCCGACCTGGTCGGCACCTCGCTGGTGGAGACGGGCGTGGTCGACCCCGTCCCGTACCAGGAGGCGGTGGCCTCGCTGGCCCGTGCCCACGGCGCGACGCGCTACTTCGCCCACCGCCGGGAATCCGCGGACAAGCTCCACGCCCTGGAATCCGCCACCGGCCTGGAGATCGTCCGCCCTGACCTGCCCCTGGAACTCATCGCCCGCAGAGGCCCCATCGGCCACACGGTCCTGAGCTTCCCGTCCACCGTGGTCCACACCCTCCCACTGGCCCTGGTGGGCACGGGCGTGAAGGTCGCGGTGTGCGACATAGCGCCGGAATGGCTCCGCGACACGGCGTCCCCGCGCGCACAGGGCTTCCTGAGCGGCGTCACGGAGACGGCCAAGGACGTGCAACGACTGGCGCCGTGGCGGGTCACGGCGGTCACGGAGGGCTGACACGGCGGGCGTCACCGGCCCGCACACGGCACCGGTGCCGACTCGGCCGGGCACCCCGTCGTTCCCGGACCCGGTGCCCGCCCTACCGGGCGGCGTTCCGCCAGACGGTCAGGTCTCCGGAAAGGAAGGCGAGGTCCGGGAGAGCGGTCGACTTCGTCTGGATCACGTACAGCCCGATGTTGCCCTCGGCGTCCTTCATGCAGATCTCGGTGCCGGCCGCCGCCGCGTCCAGCTGCCAGCTGTGCTTCTCGGCGCTGTTGAGCATGAGACGGCACTCGTCGAGGGTTGTGCCATGCCCTCCGAACATCTGCATGAACACCGCCCGGTCGGACTCGAGTTCGCAGCCGGCCGACTCACAACTGAAGCGGATGTCACCCTTGCCGCCCTTCACCTCCGGATCGGAGCTCTTGAGGCTCAGCGAGTTCCTCGCGTCCAGCTGCACCAAGTAGAACCCCTCCGGCTGCGGCTCCTGGGGCGAGTCCGACGAGGACGCGGGGTCCCCGGACGCGCCGTCACCGGCTCCGGCCGCTGATGAATCCGAGGCACCACCCGAGGCATCGGAGGAGGGGTCCGACGAGCTCCCGGGTGCGGATGCCGACGACCGTGGGGCCGGTCCCGTCGCGGACGTCCTGGAGCCGGCCGTGTCCCGGTCGCCGATCCGGCCCATCACGTCCATGACCGACCAGGCCAGTGCCACCACCAGCAGCGCGCTCCCTGTCACAACGGCGGCGGCGATCAGTGCTGTGCGCCGCCGGCGGACCTTGCGTTGTTCCGGCGTCGGCTGCGGCCCCCCGAAGTGCGACTGCGGCCAGGCCGGGGTCGGCGCGGGTACAGGCGGCCCCGGGTAGGCCGGGGTCGGCGCGGGTACCGGTGCCGGAATCGCGACCTCCGGCCCGATGGCATCCCGCCACACGGCAGGACCCCCGCCCGCGTCGGCGTCCGCCCCCAGCCGGTTCCGGCACCACTCCACGACCTCCGCCGGTGTGGCCCGCTCCGCCGGGTCGGCAGCCAGGCACCGGGCGAACAGCGGACGCAGCGACTCGGGCAGGAGGGACAGTTCGGGTTCGGAGTGCACGATCCGGTACAGCACATTGACGGCCGAGCCCTCGCCGTAGAGCGGCCTGCCCAGTGCGGCGAACGCCGCCGTCTGTCCGAGCGCGAAGACGTCGGTCGCCGCCGTGACCTCATTCCCGGACGCCTGCTCCGGGGCCATGAAGGGAGGCGTGCCGATCGTGCCGCCCGTCGCCGTGTACGAGGTCCCGTCGGAGGCCAGCGCGATACCGAAGTCGATCACCCGTGGGCCGTCGGCCGCCAGCAGCACGTTCGAAGGTTTCAGGTCCCGGTGCACGATGCCTTCGGCGTGGATGGCCTGCAACGCCTCGGCCACCCCCGCCATCAGCCACAGCAGCGCAGGCACCGGCAGCGGCCCCCGCCGGGTCACCGCCTCCGTCAGCGACGGCCCCGCCACGTACAGCGTGGCCAGCCACGGTGGTACACCGTCGGCGTCGGCGTCGATCAGCTCGGCGGTGTAGGCCCCCCGGACCCGCCGGGCCGCCTTGATCTCCCGGCCGAACCGCCGCCGGAAGTCCGGATCGTCGGCCAGCTCCGGGCGCACGACCTTGATCGCCACGGGGCGGCCGCCCTGCGTGTGTGACAGATACACCCGGCCCATGCCACCGGCGCCAAGCCGCGCGGCGAGCCGATAGCCGGCCACCACAGGCGGGTCGTCTGCCTGGAGTGGCTGGAAGACGTCCGTCGCATGGCTCATCAGCCCTGTACCCCCAGTGTCATGCGTTGGCCAACGGCAGCAGCCTAAGCGGCTCGGGCGGAGCGAGCGGAGTGATGGTGCGGCCTGCTACGACATCGTTGCCGAGGACTGCTCGGCCATGTCAGGAACTCCGTCTCCGACAAGCCGCTGGAGCGGGTGCTGCTCGGCTCGTACCCGATCAGTGACCCAGCCGTACGCCTGGGGGAGCCGGCTCGGCAGGTGCCGGTGTGTTCCGTCAGCGGCGGGCCGCGCCGCGCCTGGCCGGGTCGATACGGACCCGTTGCGTGGCGGGTGCGGCTTCCAGGTCGTCGAGTTGCGCCACGATCGTGCTGCGCAGGTCGTCGTAGCCCTCGAAGCGGTGGTCGTTGAACAGGGTGTAGCCCGTCCACATCAGGTTGGCGCACACGCGTGCCGGCACCCGGCCGGTACGGGCACCCATGCCGACCAGCGCCACCGACTCGATGCTGCCCGGCGCCTTCTCGTTCTGCTCATGGACCGCCTGGAACGCCGCGGCGCAGGCCAGGGCCACATTCAGGGTCTCGCTCACGTTCTGAGAGGACCCTTCCATCGTCGGTGTCGGTATGAGGAACTTCGGGTTGACCGCTCCCGACGGAACGCACACGGCGCTCCCCACGGGGAGGTTTCCGCCGAACCCGTCCCGGATCGCCCGCTGCACGCGCAGCTGGATGCCGGCGCCGAGGTGCCGCTTGATGGCGGCGTCGGCTCCACCGTCCATACGGCCGCGGGAGTTGGTGGGATTCACCCAGGCGTCCACCGCCTCGTCGAGGATCGAGCCCTGGCGGATCTCGACCTCCGGGGTGTCGGCGAACGAGGCCCGCCACGCCTCCACGACGTCGGCGTCGAGGTCGGTCAGGACCACCCGGACAGGCGGCGGCTGCAAGTGGTTCCCGGTCATCGTCCACTCCGATCGAGAGGTGGTTCCTCCACTGGTCAAGACGCTACAGCGCCCCACTGACAACGCCTGAGGCGGCGGCAGTTGGCCGGCACCCGCTGTCAGTGGCGACGGATACAACTCGTCACATGCGGGACCCCGGCGCGTACGGCGCCGGACTCGCCCATGACCTCGCCCTCAGCACGGATCGACACCGCGGAGCGCCTTCACCATGAGCGATGCCAACACTCCGGCCCAGCCCGGCCCGAACGACCCGCTGGCCCTTGCCGAGCTGTTCGAGGGCGGCGGCGAACCGTGGCTTCCGCTGTTGAAGCCGGTCATCGAGTCCCACGCGGACGCGGCCGAGTTCATCGGCCCGGGACGCGGACCGGGGATCGTCCCCGTACGCGAGCTGACCTTCCAGGCGCTCAAGCCCAACCCGCCGCACAAGTGGAAGGTGGTCGTCTTCGGCCAGAACCCCTACCCGCGGCCGGAGAGCGCCACCGGTATCGCCATGTTCGACAACACCTTCCACGACTGGAAGGACAGTCAGTTCGGCCGGGTCGTAAGCATCCGCTGCATCATCAAGGCGGCGGCGATGTGGAAGTACGGCATACCGAAGAAGACCCCGATCGCCGACGTACGCGCGCTCCTGAAGGAGCGGGACACCGTCCAGCCGCCGGAGTGGTTCCAGGCGATGCTCACGCAGGGTGTGCTGTTGCTGAACGCGGCACTCACCGCCAGCAGCGACGGGGCCATGGCGACCGACCGGCACACCAGGTTCTGGCGCCCGGCCGTCGAGCGGATCGTCGAGGAGATCCTCAGGGCCAAGCAGAACGCCGAGGAGGAGGACCGTTACGTCGTCTTCGCCTGGTGGGGGGCCCATGCGCGGAGCCTGAAGAACGTCGTCCTCCGGCTCCAGAAGAAGTATCCGGACGTGGAGGTCCGGCACATCGACCACCCCAACCCCGCGGCTCAGGGCGACATCTTCTGCGAGGGCGAGCACTTCGGCACGGTCAACGCCGCACTCGCGTCGCTCGGCGCCGACGAGATCGACTGGCTGCCGAGCAAGGGGTGGAACACCGCCGAGGAAGGGCCGGACGGCGCGAATGGCGATGTCGCGCAACGCATGGGCGCGTTCATGGCGGCGACCATGGAGCTGCATCAGCTGTATCTGGACCGGCTCGCGGGCGTCAAGGACGAGGGCCTCGTCCTGCCGGCCATCACAGGGGTGTTCGACACCCCGCTCCTGGACTTCCGGGACGCCGTCGGCCCGGTCGTATCCCTCCTGGCCGGCATCGAGCGGCATGCCGAGCAGTCGCACGCGTTCGGGAAGAGGCGTGCGGACGAGGCGGCCGGTGAGCTGTCCGCCGATGCCATCGCCGCGCTCCACCTCTACACCTGCGAGTCCTCGTTCTACCGGGAGATCAACGCCGTGCTGCGGTCCCCGGACCGGGCGAAGGTCGCCCCGTACCTCCCCTACCTGCGACTGCTGTTCTCCGCGGTGTCCCACCTTCCCGCCCACAAGCAGCCGTTGTGGCGCGGAGTCCCGCTCGACCTTCGGGCGCAGTATCCGCTCGGGAAGACCGTCACCTGGTGGGGCGTGTCCTCGTGCACGTCAGAACTCGGTGTCGCCCGGGCGTTCCTGGGGGGCCGGGGCAAGCGGACGCTCTTCGAGGTGACCCCCGTCCGGGCGGTGGGCATCCGACGCTTCTCCGCCTTCACGGGCGAGGAGGAGTTCATCCTCTCGCCGGGGACACAGCTCGAGGTGACTGGTGTGGAGGCTGAGCGTGGCGGCCTGTGCACGGTGAAGCTGAGGGAGCTGGAGGAGCAGACCCTCGTGTCCTGAGGGGTGCGCGTGCAAGGGGGACGCGATCAGTGCGCGTCCTGCCGGTCGGGGCCGGGGGCGACCGCTGCGTCCGCGTCGCGCCGAATCGCTCGGTCCCGGCTCCAGCGCCGGAGCGCAAGGGCGAAGCCGACTCCGGCCAGCAGTGCGGGAGCGGCCGACTGCGCCGTCAGTGACGCCAGGAAGTCGGGGTTCATCCGCTCCGTCATCCCGCTGGTGTACTGACAGGTCGCCTGAGGGGGGAAGAAGCTGTACTCCAGCGTTCTGGGCGCGTGCGCCCCCCAGTCCGCGCCCGTCGAGCAGGCGGACGACGGCCCCGCGAGCAGCTTCCAGCCGGCCGGCGCGTACAGCAGGAGGAACACGGAGCCGGTGGCGGAAAACGCCGTTCCCGTACGGCGGAGCTTCTCGGCCCTGGACATCGGCATCACCAGACGGCCGCCGGGGCGCGGATCGAAACACTCCGCGAGCAGGGCCACGAACATGCAGACGACCAGGACAAGCAGGCTGCCCCACAGCAGTGTGCCCAGCACGTCCCGACCACCGACGGAGGCGACGTCCCCGCCCTGGAACTCGCAGACGGTGGCCGGCGGAAACGCCTGGTCCCGGACCCGCATGAGCCTGCCCGGCCCTTGAACCAGCCCGTGCATGCACTGCTCGTCGAACTCCATCATGCCGAACGCGGCGATCCCCGAGGCTACGGACAGAACGGCGAACGAGATCCCTGCCGCGGCCCACACGCCGCCTGTCCGGTAGCCGCTATGCATGCGCACGTATGACATTCGCGCAGAGTAATCGAACGCAACGCCCGTCCTGGCCCGAACGCTTGAGCTTGTCGAGGTTCGGCGTCCGTGACCAAGCGTGATTGACTTGCCGCGCACAGTCGCGACGGTGCGCGGCTGAACAACAGTTCCCGGTTGCGGCGCGGAAGCGGATCCTCGGCCGCTCCCCTCCGTTCCTGTCGGACGGCACCGCGTATGCCGGAAAATGGGTGAGTTTACCCATCGGGGCCGGCCGTCACACGCCGCAGTGCCATCTTTTGTTCCTCTAAGCGGCTGAACTTTTGTTGATCTGTGGCCAGTTGTGGGTACCAGGGGCCTACCCTTGACTGGGTGAACCAGTTGAAGTCCCGTGCGCCCCACGCCGAGGCCGTCCTGCCCGGCACCCTGCCCGACGACCTCCGTGCCGAGCTCATCGCCTTCCGCCGTGATCTGCACATGCACCCCGAGCTCGGCAACCAGGAGTTCCGCACCACCGCGGCCATCAAGGCCAGGCTCGAGAAGGCCGGGCTGGAGCCGCAGGTGCTGCCCGGCGGCACGGGACTCGTGTGTGACGTGGGGGAGTGGGACGGCGTGACGCCGATGCTGGCGCTCCGGGGTGACATCGACGCGCTGCCGATTCCGGACACCAAGGCGGGGGTCTCCTACCGGTCCACCGTGCCCGACCGGGCGCACGCCTGCGGGCACGACGTCCACACGAGCTGCGTCCTGGGGGCGGGGCTCGTCCTGAGCGACCTGGACCGCCAGGGGCTGCTGCCCCGTCCGGTGCGGCTGCTGTTCCAGCCCGCCGAGGAGGTGCTGCCCGGCGGCGCCGCCGACGCGGTCGCGGCCGGGGTGCTGGAAGGGGTGGGGCGGATCATCGGGGTGCACTGCGACCCCAAGGTGGACGTGGGCAGGATCGGGCTCCGGATCGGGCCGATCACGTCGGCCTGCGACCGTGTGGAGGTCTCCCTCGACGGCCCCGGCGGACACACCGCACGTCCGCACCTCACCACCGACCTGGTCACCGCCGCGGCCAGGGTGGCCACCGACGTACCCGCGCTGCTCGCCCGGCGCGTCGACGCAAGGGCCGGCCTCGCGCTCACCTGGGGACGGTTGCAGACCGGCCACGCGCCCAACGTCATCCCGCAGCACGCCGAGCTGTCCGGTACGGTCCGGTGCCTCGACCTGGAGAGCTGGCGGCAGGCGCCCGACCTGGTGCACGCGGCGATCGACGAGGTGGCCGGGATGTACCGGGCCAAGACGGTGATCGACTACGTCCGAGGGGTGCCGCCCGTGGTGAACGAGGCCGAGACGATCGGTCTTCTCGACGCCGCGATGACCATCCGCCGCGGATCGTATGCGATCGAGGACACCGAACAGAGCCTGGGCGGCGAGGACTTCTCCTGGTACCTGGAGAAGATCCCGGGTGCCATGGCCAGGCTCGGCGTAAGGGCGCCGGGTGACACCCGTGGCCTGGACCTGCACCGGGGCGACTTCGACGTGGACGAGGAAGCGATCACGGTCGGGGTGGAGCTGTTCACCGCGGCCGCGCTGCTGGACGCCTGACCGTGCGGGACCGGCGGCCGGACCGTGCGGGAAGCCGCGGACGGCCGGCCGGCGGTTCCCCGGCGCCGCGGATCCGGCCGCTGCGCCCGGTGCGCGCGGTGCACCGGGGCCGGTCGCGGGCCGCCCGCGATACGCGCCTCGGTGGGGGCGGGAGCCGCGTGGGGGCGGGGGAGTGGACGTCGTCCTGACGACCTCGCGTTTCGTGCTGGTAACGGCTCGTAACCGGACAGGACACCTCCTGTTCGCGACGATCCGATAACAGCTTCCGTAGGGGTCCTTATCTGACATCTACGCGCGTTACGATCGCCGCGAAACCAGCGCCGGAAGAGGCGCTTCGGTCAGGTTTGAAGGAGCCTTCCCTTGCGCCGCGTATCCAAGATCGCTGCAGCGTGTACCGTTTCCGCGGCTCTCGCCTTCACCGCTACCGCGTGCGGTGAATCGTCCACCGAGAGCACCGGTTCCGACAAGGACCAGATGAAGATCGGCATGGCCTACGACGTCGGCGGCCGTGGCGACAACTCGTTCAACGACTCCGCCGCCCGTGGCCTGGACAAGGCCAAGGCCGAGTACGACGCCGAGACCAAGGAGCTCACCGCCAAGAGCGGTGAGACCCCGGCCGACCGTGAGCAGCGCCTCGCCTCGCTCGCCGAGGGTGGCTACAACCCGGTGATCGGCGTCGGTTTCGCCTACCAGGCCGCGCTCGAAAAGGTGGCCAAGGCTCACCCCGACACCACCTTCGGCCTGATCGACTCGGTTTCCGAGACGAAGAACGTGTCCTCCATCGTCTTCACCGAGGAGCAGGGGTCGTACCTCGCCGGTGTCGCGGCGGCGCTGAAGTCCAAGGACGGCCAGGTCGGCTTCATCGGCGGTGTCGACCTTCCGCTGATCAAGAAGTTCGCGGCCGGCTTCCAGCAGGGCGTCACGGAGACGAACCCGAAGGCCAAGGTTCAGATCCAGTACCTGTCCACCGGTTCCGACCTGTCCGGTTTCGGCAGCCCGGACAAGGGTGAGGCCGCTGCCAAGGGCATGCTCGACAAGGGTGCCGACGTGATCTTCGCCGCTGCGGGCGGCTCCGGTGCCGGTGCGATCGAGGCAGTGGCGGGCAAGAGTGGCGCCTGGTCCATCGGCGTCGACTCCGACCAGGCCAAGGACCCGGCCCTGTCGAAGTACGCCGACACGATAATGACTTCGGTCGTGAAGAACGTCGACAGCGGTGTCTACGACCTGGTGAAGTCCGTCAAGGACGGCAAGCCGATCACCGGTACGCAGAGCTACTCGCTGGCCGAGGACGGCGTCAGCCTGACCACCACGGGTGACCACCTCAAGGACATCCAGGCCAAGATCGACGAAGCGAAGAAGAAGATCGTCGACGGCACGATCAAGGTCAAGACCACGACCTGATC
>NZ_JBHWZS010000088.1:0-29415 GCF_042728155.1 Streptomyces sp. NPDC060209 | reverse complement strand
CGGCCAGCCGGGGCGGAGACAGGAGGCAGGCCGCGCCGCAGAGGCGGCGCGCGCCCGCGCCGTGCGCGGGTCTTGATGAAGTAGGGAAAGTTCTATCGCGCTGGCGTCAGGCGCTTGCCGTCATGGCTTCGCACATGGGGCCCGTTGCCGTCGAGGGCATCCAGCAGTCGGACCGCGTAGACCTCGGACATCCACTCGGTGACCTCGTCCGGCGTGAGCCAGCCGACCGCGGTCGATTCGCTGGACGTCCGCTCGCTTCCGCCGGCGGGCTTGCACCGGAAGACCAGGGCAACGATGCCCCGCGTAGTGTTCTTGTAGATCCCGGTGAGCTCGTCCACCTCGACGTGGATGCCCGTCTCCTCCAGGACCTCGCGCCGAACGCCCGCTTCCGGGGTCTCGTCGAGTTCGAGTACGCCGCCGGGGAGCTCCCAAGTGCCGTTGTCGGCTCGGCGGATCGCCAGGAGTCGCCCGTCCTCGCGCACGACCACTCCGGCTACGGACACGGAGTGGAGCGGCGTTGACGTGCCTTCCTGCGCACTGTTACTCATGTACAGGAGCATAGGAGGAAGAGAAGGACTATGGAAACAGCGGTAGGAGGTGGGAAGTCCGTACCTCGGTACGTGCAGATCGCCGAGGAGATCGTTCAGCAGATCCGAGCAGGAATCCTCAAGCCCGGTGACATGGTGCCCAGCGAATCGGAGCTCGTGGAGCGCTACGGCGTCTCCGGCGGCACCATCCGCAAGGCCATGGTGGAGGTCCGCGCGAGTGACCTCGTGGAGACCCGCCAGGGCAAGGGGTCCATGGTGAAGGCCCGGCCCCCGGTGCGGCACCGATCCTCGGACCGCTTCAAGCGCTCCCATCGGCAGGGCGGCAAGGCTGCGTACCTTGCCGAGTCGGAGCAGTCCGGCGCCAAGGCTGGCGTCAGCGTTCTCTACATCGGTCCGACGGATGTACCGAACGACATCGCGGAGCGGCTCGGCGTCCCCGCCGGCACTCAGGTGCTCGCCCGGCGTCGCCTCTACTTCCGCAACGAGACCCCCGTCGAGACGGCCACGTCGTACCTCCCGTGGGACGTTGCGAAGGACATCCCCGAACTGTTCGCGAAGAACCCCGGCGGTGGTGGCATCTACGCCCGCCTCGAAGACCACGGACACGAGTTCGCGGAGTTCGTCGAGACGCTGCAAGCCCGGCTGGCGACCAAGGCTGAGGCCTCCGAACTGGCCCTGAGTCCTGGCGCTTCGGTGGTTCACCTGATCCGCGAGGCACGAACGACGGAGGATCGCGTCGTAGAGGTGTGCGACACGCTCATGGCCGCTGACCAGTTCGTTTTCAGCTACCGGATCCCCGCCTCCGACTGACGCACGCTCAACTCGACGCAGCCCGCCGCGACTTCTTCGTCTCGGCGGGTTGACTCATGTATAGGAGTGATGCACTCTTCTTTATGTCACTCATGTACATGAGTGGCTGAGTCGAGCACATCTATAGGAGTGATCTTCTGTGCGTACGATCCCCGTCGACACCTCCGCCGCGTCCGTGATGGTCGCCAAGCCCCCGCAGATCAAGGTCAAGGACCGCCGGACCGGTGAGATCGCCGTGGACGTCGAGAGCGGCGCGAAGCTCATGACCGTGGACGTGATGTTCGCGGCGAACGAGGAGGTGGAGATCCTCTCGGTCACCGTCCCCGAGCCCGGCATCTCCGGTGAGCTGATGATGGGCACGCCCGTCGCCGTCACCGGACTGATCGCTCGGCCGTGGGAGAACGAGTTCAACGGGCAGAAGCGACACGGCATCGCCTTTCGTGCGGTGGCGGTCACCTCGCTCGTCGCCGCTGCCGAGAAGCCCAAGGCGGCCTGATCATGACCGGGTCCCTGGTCACGCTGTTGCTGGTCGTCGTCACCGCACTGATCCTGCGGTGGCGGCGTCCCGCCTGGTACTGGATGACCTTCGGAGTCACCCTTGCCGCGCTGCGGGTTGCGGTCCGATACGCATCGGTCATGGACGCCTGCGGGCTCACCGTTCCGCCCGCGCGTTGGCGTCTCTCCCTCGCCCGGATGACGAACCGCCCTGTTCCCGAGTCGAGGGCCCCGCGCATTCTTCGACTCCGGCCTACTCGTACCGCACTGGTCCTGCGGATCAAGCTCTGTCCCGGTCAGGATGCCTTCGACGTTGCTTCGGCCACCGACCGCCTCCGGCACTCCTTCGGGATGTATGGAGTCACCTCCCGCGAACTTCGCTCGGGAATCGTGGAGTTACGGATGACGGGATACGACGTCCTCCGGCGGGTGCAGATGCCCGCCGAAACCGGCCCTGCGTCGATGCGTATCCCCGTCGCACTGCGCGAGGACGGATCCGTCCACTACCGCGACTACCGGGCTGTGCCCCACGGGTTGACGCTCGGCGCGACCGAGTCGGGGAAGTCCGTCTACCAGCGCAACCTGGTTGCCGGCCTCGCGGCGCATGACGTCGCGCTCGTCGGGATCGACTGCAAGCAGGGCGTCGAGCTCTTCCCGCTCGCCCGGCGTTTCTCCGCCCTCGCCGACAACCCGGACACGGCGCTCGAACTCCTCGAAGCACTCGTGCAGCACATGGAGGACGTCTACCAGCTCATCCGTTCCGCTCAGCGCATCACCGTCGACGTTCCGGACGCCGACATAGCTGCCGACATCTGGGACCTGCCGGCCGACATACGCCCGACTCCGGTCGTGGTCCTGGTCGACGAGGTCGCCGAGCTGGCGTTGTTCGCCACCAAGGACGAGGAGAAGCGCCGCGACCGGATCGTCACCGCTCTGGTCCGCCTCGCCCAGCTCGGCCGTGCCGCGGGGATCTACCTGGAGATCTGTGGCCAGCGCTTCGGCTCCGAACTCGGCAAGGGCATCACGATGCTCCGTGCCCAACTCACGGGTCGGACCGCCCACCGCGTCAATGACGAGTCCAGCGCAAACATGGCCTTCGGAGACATTGCTCCGGACGCGGTCCTTGCCGCGATCCAGATTCCCACCGACCTCCCCGGCATCGCGGTCTCGGGTGACTCGACCGGTGGATGGACCCGCATACGAGCACCGCACACCTCACTGCGCCAAGCCGTGAACATCTGCAACCGGCACGCCGACCGCACTCCGGATGTGCCCGCCCTCGCGGCCTTCCGGCCCGCCGTCGCACCCCTGGCCTCGGCCGCCGCGCCGCTCACCAAAGCCGCGCCCACCACTGCCTGACCGCCCGCTCACCGGTTGGCGTGACCATTCCCGCGCCAAGTCCCTACCCGTCCCATGCCGAAAAGGAGAAGTCCGATGGCCCGTCCCTCCGTGCGCGTGGACGCCGTACTGATCCAAGCCGTGATCGCTGGCGCGCTCTCCTTCGCCCACCTCCACGACCTCGCCGCCGCCGCGGGCCAGGACGGCTGGAAGGCATGGGCCTACCCGATCAGCGTTGATCTGCTCTTGGTCGCTGCCTGGCGGCGGCTACGCAAGGACGGCCCGTCCCGGCTTGCGTGGTGCTGGTTCCTGATCGCGCTCGTCGCTTCGCTCGGTGCCAACGTCGCCACCGCCGGATTCCTCGATCTCGCGCACCCTCCGGCCTGGTTGCGCTTCGGCATCGCTGGATGGCCCGCGCTCGCCTTCCTCGGCGGGACGCTCCTCGCCCACACCGAAACCCCGGTCGAGGACCGCACGCCCGCTCCGGCGGTGGCTGCGGGGGATCCCTCGACGCCGGAGCTCGTCACCGAGGAACAGGCCCCGGAGCTGGAACCAGCGCCGATTCCTGCCGCTGAGGAGTCTCAGGTCCTGCCTCCCGCCGACGCATCTCCGCCCGTGCCGGCCGCGCTCGTCGACCACGCCCGGAAGGTCGCCGACGACCACCGCGCCCGTACCGGTTCCCCGATCGACACCGACACGCTCCGCGCCCGCCTCGGAGTTCCGACCCAACTCGCCGCCGCGATCGCCGCTCAGCTCGCCTGACCAGAGAGGAGACCCACCATGCCCGCCCGCGACCACTTCCACTCCGTGATGCGGATCGGACCGGTGCAGATCGGTACCCACCGCGACCGGCACGGCCGCACCCAGCACGCCGCCGTGTGCACCGCTGATCGCTGCGGTTGGTCGTCCAACTTCAGCAGCCGGTCCGCCGCCCAGCTCGCCGCCCGCACCCACCGCTGCAAGGTCCGCTGAAGGAGACCCGCCATGGACGTACCGCTCTGGCTCGCCCTGATCGTCGTCGGCTGGCTCGGCGTGAAGCTGATCCGCCCGCCCTGGTGGCTCGTGCTCGTGCTGCTGGTCGGCGGATACCTCCTCGCCGACAGCCTCCTGGCCCCCGTGATCGACACCGCCGTCAAGTAACCCCCACCGAACGGAGAACCGCCATGCTCCGCCCGAAGATCCCCACCAACCCGTTGCCGACCGGAATCGTCACTGGAACCGCCCGCAGCGACGTCCCCGCCGTGCCCAACCAGACCCCGGCCCCGGCCCCCACGGCTCCCGCACGTCCCACGGTTCAGCTCACGCCCGGTGCCGTCGTCGCCGTCATCGGTGGTGGCACGGCTGTGGTGCTGGTCGTCGGCGCGGTCCTGGTCTCCATGCTCCTCGCGGTCGCCGTCACCGCCGCGTCGCTCGCCATCAGCGCCCTGGTCGTCCGCTCGCTCGTGGCGTCGCAGAACCATCGCTGACCGGCTTCCGGGCGGCCTCGATACCGCCAAGCATCCGCCGCCCGGAAGCCGTGCTCCTGCCCGAACCACAGATCCGGAAGGAAGCACCATCATGACCGACCGCACCGCCCGCCGCCGGGGGAGTGCACATGCCTGAATCGCAGCTCGACCGGCTCACCCTCGGCGACCTGCTAAGGGTGGCCTCGGCCTCCGAGTTCCACCGCTGGGAGGACCAGATCCGTCGCACCGGTGGCTGCTCCGACCCGATCCACCTGACCGGTTGGACCCTCACCAAGGACAAGACCACCGGCGAGACCCTTCACCACTACTCGACCGGGACCGAGCCCGGCGGACGTCTCCGCCTCGCCTGCGGGAACCGCCGCGCTTCCCGCTGCCCCTCCTGCGCTTGGACGTACGCCGGAGACACCTACCACCTGATCCGCGCGGGCTTGGCCGGAGACGACCGCCGCAATGTCCCCGCCACCGTGCGGGATCACCCCCGGGTCTTCGCCACTCTTACCGCCCCTTCCTTCGGCCCGGTTCACAATCGTCCCGAACGTGGCACTTGTCGTTGCGGTAGTCGGCACTCGGCAGATGCATCCGAGCTCGGTACCGCCCTGGACCCCGAGACGTACGACTACGCCGGATCGGTCCTGTTCAACAACCTTGCCGGCGACCTTTGGATGCGGTTCACCACTCGCCTCCGACGGGAGATCGCGGCCCGCGCCGGACTCACGCAGGTGGAACTGAAGGAATCGGCTCGGCTCTCGTACGGCAAGGTCGCGGAGTTCCAGAAGCGCGGGGCGATCCACTTCCACACCGTGATGCGGATCGACGGGCCGGACGGGCCCGGCACCCCTCCTCCGTCCTGGGCCACCGTCGACCTGCTCACCGACTCAATACGCGCAGCTGCTCGACACAGCTACGCCTCGGTGTCCGCTCCCGCCGCCGATGATCAGCCCGCTCGTACCTTCCGCTGGGGCACACAACTCGACGTCCGCCCGGTCGTTGCCTTCGGCGACGGCTCCGATGTCACCGAACAGGCTGTGGCGTCCTACGTCGCGAAGTACGCCACCAAGGCGGCGGAGAACACCGGCACTCTGGACCGCCGCATCGGTGAACTCTCCGAACTCGATCGCCACGGCGTCCCTGACCACGCCCGCCGCCTCATCGCCGCGTGTCACCTCCTCGATCCGCTCTACCCCGAACGTCGGTTGTGGGCCTGGGCGCACATGCTCGGGTTCCGCGGTCACTTCTCCTCGAAGTCCCGCCGCTACTCGACCACCCTCGGCGAGCTCCGCCAGGCCCGCGCCGACTTCCGTGCCGCGCAGGAACGGCAGTCCCTCGGCCTGGAGGACCGCGTCCCGGACACCGTGCTCGTCCTGGCCGACTGGCAGTACGGCGGCCACGGTCACTCGCCCGGCGAATCCGTCCTCGCCGCGACCATCGCCCGTGGTCTCCGGCTCAACCGCGAAACCGCCCGTGAAGCCATGGCGGAGCTGGTCGACGAGGGGGAGTGGTGACCATGGCGCTTCCCCTGCCGAGTCGCTATCTGACGCCTGACGACCTGGTCGAGATGTTCGAGCTGCCCAGCGTCGAGACGGTCTACCAGTGGCGCCGGAAGCGGACAGGCCCCCGCGGCTTCCGTGTCGGCCGACACCTCCGCTTCGACCCCGACGATGTACGGGCTTGGGTCGACTCCCGCCGGAGCGAGGCGGCTGCCTGATGGCGGGACACATTCAGGACCGCTGGTTCGTTACCGTGACCGGCCCTGACGGTAAGCCGCGCAAGGTGAAGTCGGATCGCCACGGCTCCGGGGCTCGGTACCGCGCGCGCTACGTCGGGCCGGACGGCACGGAGAAGTCGAAGAGCTTCCCGGATCGACAGAAGCGGCTCGCTGATCAGTGGCTGGCCCATACCGAAGCGGACATGGCGCGGGGACAGTACATCGATCCCCGCGCGGCGCGGACCACCTTCCAGCAGTACGCGGAGGGCTGGGTGTCCACCCAAGGGGCGGACCCCAACACTCAAGCTTCGATGGAGTCGCAGCTCCGGCTGCACGCCTTCCCGTACCTCGGCACGCGTCCGCTCGGTTCCTTCCAGCCGGCGCACATCCGCGACTGGGTGCAGCAGCTTCAAGCGAACGGGGTCCGCGGCTCGTATGCCCGGACGATCTACTCCAACGTGCGGGCGGCTCTCAGCGCGGCCGTGGACGACGGGCACCTTCCACGGAACCCTTGCGCTGCCCGTTCGGTACGGCCCCCGACCGTGGACACGAAGCGCGTCACGCCCTGGACGACGGCACGGCTCTTCGCGGTGCGTGCGGGCCTGCCGGAGCGGTATCAGGCGATGGTCGACCTCGGCGGCGGCTGCGGCCTGCGGCAAGGCGAGATCTTGGGTGTCGCGGTGGACGCGATCGACTTCCGGTCGGACACGTTGCACGTCGTCCAGCAGCTCAAGCTGAGCCGCAGCAAGGCCGTCTTCGCTCCGCCCAAGGGCGGCAAGCTGCGGGACGTACCGCTCCCCGGCCCGGTCGCTGAGGCACTTCGGGCCCACATGAAGCAGTTCCCGCCGGTCGAGATCACTTTGCCGTGGAAGGTCGCGGGCGGGCCGCTGGTGACCAAGCGGCTCGTCTTCACGGGACCGCGCGGTGGTCATGTCTGGCGAACCTCGTTGAACGAGGAAGCGTGGAAACCGGCCCTGGCCTCGGCTGGAGTCATCCCAACCCCGGCGGCCGGCGCTTCGCACGCGGAGTCGCGCGAGAACGGTATGCACGCGATGCGGCACTTCTACGCGTCGGTGCTGCTGGACGCCGGGGAGAACATCAAGGCGCTCGCCGAGTACCTCGGGCACTCCGACCCTGGCCTGACGCTCCGGGTGTACGCGCATCTGATGCCGTCTAGCCAGGAGCGCACGCGCACAGCGATCGCTGCGGCCTTCATCCCACGAGGCCGTCTGGCCCCCTAGTGGCTACGCGAAAAACCTGAATGTGGGCGGGGAATGTCGCTGGGATTGGTTCGCGAATTGTGATGCGACGGGGTGAGCTGAATGTGGGCGGGGAATGTCGCTGGGATTGGTTCGCGAATTGTGATGCGGCGGGGTGGGCTGAATGTGGGCGGGGAATGTCGCTGGGATTGGTTCGCGAATTGTGATGCCCGCTCGCCTGGCCGCCCGGCCACCCGCCCGGCCACCCGCCCGGCCTCCCGCCCGGCCTCCCGCCCGGCCTCCCGCCCGGCCTCCCAGCCAACTCCCACCAGGCTGATGCACCCCCGTGCGACGTCACGACGTCACGACGTCACGACGTAACGACGTAACGACGTAACGACGCCACGACGTCTCAACGTGACGACGTCTCAACGTGACGACGATGCAGAATTGAATTGCTGTATGGGGCAACTTACCGAGACGGCGGTCGGGTATTGGAAGGCAGGGGGCTGCCTTTAGGTGACGAATTTGTGGCCGTGCCTCTAGCGAGGGTAGGGTCCTTTTTGCTGCCGAAATAAAGGTGAGAGGCCGCCCAGGCACGGGCGGCCTCTCTTCTCCATCGGCACATTGAGTTCCGTCTGACTGGAGGATTCATGAACCCTATGGAGGAGACCATGGTGCCACGGCGCGGTCTGCGTATCGACTTAGTACCCCGAGGGCTGCCCTTCGCGCTCATCGGGGTAGTTGTGGCGGTGCTTTCTGCGTGTATTGGCCTCTCCCTGTGGGGCGCTGGCCCGGTGGCGTTCTTGATCGCGGTTGAGATTCGCATCCGCAGCATCCGCCGCTGGAGCCGACGCGTCTGACGGCCCGTTGAGCATGTGACGGCCCACGCACGGCCCAGCGCACCCAAAAGCCCCCCACTATGCGGAAAACCCGCAGGTGGGGGGCTTGTTCAGCTCTGCTTACTTCTTCTTGCCCTGGTTCTTCACGGCCTCGATCGCGGCCTTCGCCGCGTCCGGGTCGAGGTAGGTGCCGCCCGGCTTCAGGGGGCGGAAGTCGGCGTCCAGCTCGTAGGCGAGCGGGATGCCGGTCGGGATGTTGAGGCCCGAGATGGCGTCGTCGGAGATGCCGTCCAGGTGCTTTACCAGGCCGCGCAGGCTGTTGCCGTGGGCGGCGACCAGGACGGTCTTGCCGTCGAGGAGGTCCGGGACGATGCCGTCGTACCAGTACGGCAGCATGCGGATGACGACGTCCTTGAGGCACTCCGTGCGGGGACGCAGCTCCGGCGGGATCGTCGCGTAGCGCGGGTCGGCGCTCTGCGAGAACTCGGTGCCGTCCTCGAGCGCCGGCGGCGGGGTGTCGTACGAACGACGCCAGAGCATGAACTGCTCCTCGCCGAACTCGGCGAGCGTCTGGGCCTTGTCCTTGCCCTGGAGGGCGCCGTAGTGGCGCTCGTTCAGCCGCCAGGAGCGGTGCACGGGGATCCAGTGGCGGTCCGCGGCCTCCAACCCGAGCTGGGCGGTGCGGATCGCGCGCTTCTGGAGCGAGGTGTGCACGACGTCGGGGAGCAGGCCGGCGTCCTTGAGCAGCTCACCGCCGCGGACCGCCTCCTTCTCGCCCTTGTCGGTGAGGTCTACGTCCACCCATCCGGTGAACAGGTTCTTCGCGTTCCATTCGCTCTCGCCGTGGCGGAGGAGGATCAGCTTGTACGGTGCGTCGGCCATGGGTCCGAGCGTAATCGAACCCGTGCGGCCTTCGCGCGCCCGGCCAAAGGGCGGACCGAGGGTGTGGCTGGGGTTCGACGATTGACGGGCGGCGTCAATTGAGTGGCGGTCGGGGATTCCGCCTTCGTAATGTTCGGACAGTCGCCGGGCCTCTTACATAGGCCTGCATCCAATTCGTACGCGCACGTCCCAGGGGGAAGTCCTATGTCTGTCGCCGGTCTCAGAAAGGCGGCACACGAGACGGTCGCCGGTCTCCCCAGGGAGTTCTGGTGGCTGTGGACCAGCACGCTGGTCAACCGCCTCGGGGCGTTCGTCGCCACGTTCATGGCTCTCTACCTGACCCTGGACCGGGGCTACTCGGCCTCGTACGCCGGTCTCGTCGCGTCCCTCCACGGGCTCGGCGGGGTCGTGTCGTCGCTGGGTGCCGGGGTGATGACGGACCGGCTGGGGCGCCGCCCGACCATGCTGATCGCGCAGCTCTCGACCGCCGCGTCCGTGGCCGTGCTCGGCTTCATGGTCCATCCGGTGGCGATCGCGGGCGTGGCCTTCGTCGTGGGTATGGCCAGCAACGCGTCCCGGCCAGCCGTGCAGGCGATGATGGCCGACATCGTCCGGCCCGAGGACCGGGTGCGGGCCTTCTCGCTCAACTACTGGGCCATCAACCTGGGTTTCGCCGTCTCGTCGGCCGGGGCGGGCTTCATCGCCGAGTACAGCTATCTGGCGGGCTTCATGGGCGAGGCGGCCCTGACGCTGCTCTGCGCCGTCGTCGTCTTCCTCAAGGTGCCGGAGTCCCGGCCCGAGGCGGTGCCCCGGGCCGCCGGGGCCCCCGCGCCGGACGACGTGAAGCTGAGTACGGTCCTGCGCGACGGGCGCTACATGGGCGTCGTCGGACTGTCGTTCCTGGTCGCGCTGATCTTCCAGCAGGGTTACGTGGGCCTGCCGGTGGCCATGGGCACGGACGGGCTGTCCAGCTCCGACTTCGGCACGGCCATCGCGGTCAACGGTGTGCTGATCGTGGTCCTGCAGATCCCCGTCACCCGGTTCATCCAGCATCGCGACCCGCGCCGGCTGCTGATCCTCTCGTCCCTGGTCGCGGGCTACGGCTTCGGGCTGACCGCCTTCGCGGGATCGGTCGGGGTGTACGCGCTGACGGTGTGCGTCTGGACCCTTGCCGAGATCGTCAACGCGCCCACACAGACGGGCATCGTCGTGCAGCTGTCCCCGGCCCACGGCCGGGGGCGCTACCAGGGCATGTACACGATGTCCTGGTCGGTGGCGGCGCTCGTCGCCCCGCTGATGTCCGGCTTCGTGATCGACCACTACGGGGCCGCCTGGCTGTGGGGGACCTGCGCGGTGCTGGGCACGGTGGCCGCGTTCGGCTACTGGCTGCTGATGCGGAACCTCAGCCTCCCGGAACCGGCCGTCGCAACGTCGACGCCGCCGCCCGTCGCAACGTCGACGCCGCCGCCCGTCGTAACGCCGATGCCGCCGGCCGTTGCAACGCCGCCCGCCGTCACGCCGGAACTGCCGCCCGTCACGCCGGAACTGCCCGCGGCGGAGCCGGCGGTCTGAGGGAGGACATGCGGCAGTGGCGCCCCGGGACGGACACGCGTCCGCCGCGGGGCGCACCCCGGTTCGGCCTACTCGGTGGCCCTACTCAGCCACCGCACTGGCACGGCGCGCCGGACTGGCAGCCGCACCCGCAGCCCGAGCCGCAGCCGCAGGCCCCCAGCACGGTCAGATGCACCACTTCGGTCGGGGTCTCCTGCTGGGGTTCGGTCACGGGGGAATCGGCCATGGTCCCTCCTCAGGGCGTACGACAGGGGTAGGACTCGACGGCATACGCGCATGCGTACGACGCACATGTGCACGACGGGGTGCACGGCATGGCGCACCGCCCCCGCACCCATTGCATGCCCAGCCCGGAGGGCGCATCAACGGCGCACAAGCGTTGAAACGGATGTGCGGCCGTCGTGACCGGCGCGCCCCCTACGCCCCCTCCATCGGCTACGCCCCTCCGTCGCCTACGCCCCCTCCATCGGCGCTGCCGCCTGGATCTCGTCCGCGTGCTCACCCGTGACCAGGTAGACGACACGCTTGGCGACCGACACGGCGTGGTCGGCGAAGCGCTCGTAGTAGCGGCCGAGCAGGGTGACGTCGACGGCGGTCTCGATGCCGTGCTTCCAGCGGTCGTCCATCAGGTGCTGGAACAGCGTCCGGTGCAGCAGGTCCATCTCGTCGTCGTCCTGCTCCAGCTGGAGCGCCAGGTCGACGTCCTTCGTGATGATCACCTCGGCGGCCTTCGCCATGAGCCGCTGGGCGAGCTGTCCCATCTCCAGGATGGTCGCGTGCAGGTCGTGCGGCACCGCCGAGGCGGGGAAGCGCAGCCGCGCCAGCTTGGCTACGTGCTGGGCGAGGTCGCCCGAGCGCTCCAGGTCGGCGCTCATCCGCAGCGAGGTGACCACGATCCGCAGATCGGTGGCGACCGGCTGCTGCCGGGCCAGCAGCGCGATGGCGCGGGCCTCCAGGTCGTGCTGGAGGTCGTCGACCTTCTGGTCCGCGGCGATCACGCTCTCGGCGAGCTTGAGATCGGCGTCGAGCATGGACGTCGTGGCCCGTCCGATCGCCGAGCCGACGAGCCGGGCCATCTCGACCAGGCCTTCGCCGATCGAATCGAGTTCCTCGTGATAAGCGTCGCGCATGAAAGTCCCTCTCCAGATCCTTACTGAGGCCGGGGTCTCTGGGCCGACCCCCACGCTGCCACGGTGCGGCCCCAACGCGTCGGGTTCCGGCCGCCTAAGTGAACCGTCACTATCCCCTTGGTGAACTCTGGGCGACGAGTGTTCGAGATAGCACCCGGATGGCTGGGAGAGTGTCGGCGCGCCCGCATAACCTTGAAGCATGGACGTGAACGCGGCGGTCGCCGCAGCTGCCGCGATCGCCGGGCTTTGTACCGGTGTGATCGCCATGCTGGCGTTCCGCTGGAGCGAACGCGAGCAGAAGCGCCCGACGCGTACGTCCCTGCGGCCCGACGGCAACGCCGCTCTCCCCCCGGGGGTGGACACGGTCCTTTCCGTGCTCAGCTCGTCGGCCGTCGTGCTCGACGAGAGCGACAGCGTCGTCAAGGCCAGCTCCGCCGCGTACGCGCTGGGGCTGGTCAGGGGCGGGCGCCTGGCGGTCGAGCCGATGCTCCACATGGCCAGGGACACCCGGCGGGACGGTGAGATACGGCAGGTCGAGCTGGATCTCCCGCGTCGCGGTACAGGCCGGGGCGAGGCGCTCGCAGTCTCGGCCCGGGTCGCCCCGCTGGGCTCACGCCTGGTCCTGCTGCTGGTCGAGGACCTGACGGAGGCCCGTCGCATAGAAGCGGTGCGGCGCGACTTCGTCGCCAACGTCAGCCATGAGCTCAAGACCCCGGTCGGCGCGCTGTCCCTGCTCTCCGAGGCAGTCATGGACGCCTCCGACGACCCGGAGGCGGTGCAGCGGTTCGCCGGCCGTATGGAGATCGAGGCGACCCGGCTGACCAACCTCGTCCAGGAACTCATCGACCTCTCCCGGGTGCAGAACGACGACCCGCTCGAGGACGCCGAACCCGTACGGGTGGACGACCTGGTCGTCGAGGCCATCGACCGGTGCCGGCAGCAGGCCGGTTCGAAGCAGATCACCATGGCCTCGGGCGGCACCGCGGACCTCTTCGTCTGGGGGAACCGGAGCCAGCTCGCGGCCGCCCTCGGCAATCTCGTGGAGAATGCCGTCAACTACAGCCCCGCCCGCACCCGTGTCGGCATCGCCGCCCGGAAGCTGGCCGCGCCCGGCGGGGATCTGATCGAGATAGCCGTGACCGACCAGGGCATCGGCATCTCCGAGAAGGACCGTGAGCGTGTCTTCGAGCGGTTCTACCGCGTCGACCCGGCCCGCTCACGGGCCACCGGTGGCACCGGTCTCGGCCTCGCCATCGTCAAGCATGTGGCCGCCTCGCACGGCGGGGAGGTCACCGTATGGAGCTCGGAGGGACAGGGCTCCACGTTCACCCTGCGACTGCCCGAGTCGGGTGTCGTACGGGGTCGTACCACCGGCGGACCCTTCGTCGTCAACGGTGCTGTTGACGACGACGGGCCGTACGAGACCGATTCTCTTGAACCATTCCCTGCCCCGGAGGCCCTTCCGTGACCCGAGTGCTTGTCGTCGAGGATGAGGAATCCTTCAGCGACGCCCTGTCCTACATGCTCCGCAAGGAAGGCTTCGAGGTGGCCATCGCGGCCACCGGCCCGGACGGCCTCGACGAGTTCGAGCGCAACGGCGCCGACCTCGTGCTGCTCGACCTGATGCTGCCGGGCCTGCCCGGCACGGAGGTCTGCCGGCAGCTGCGTGTCCGGTCGAACGTCCCGGTGATCATGGTCACCGCCAAGGACAGCGAGATCGACAAGGTCGTGGGCCTGGAAATAGGAGCCGACGACTATGTGACCAAGCCCTTCTCCTCGCGGGAGCTGGTGGCCCGCATCCGCGCGGTCCTGCGCCGCCGCGGCGAGCCGGAGGAGGTCAGCCCGGCCGCCCTGGAAGCCGGCCCGGTCCGGATGGACGTGGACCGCCACGTCGTCACGGTCTCCGGTGGCAAGGTCGACCTCCCGCTGAAGGAGTTCGACCTCCTCGAGATGCTCCTGCGCAACGCGGGGCGCGTGCTGACGCGCATGCAGCTGATCGACCGGGTGTGGGGTGCGGACTACGTCGGCGACACCAAGACCCTGGACGTCCACGTCAAGCGGCTCCGCGCCAAGATCGAGCCCGATCCCGGAGCGCCGCGTTACCTGGTGACGGTGCGGGGCCTGGGATACAAGTTCGAGCCGTAAACCGAGGGCTGCGGGCTACGTGGGGGTGTATCCGGCGGAGACACCCCCACGCGCGCGATCAGTGGTCGGCGGCGGCTTCGTCCGTCGGCGTGCCCGTGGCCGAGGGGCTCTCGGACCCCTCGCCCGGTGCCTCTGACTGCTCACCCGGCGTCTCGGACGTGGAGTCCGAGGGCTTGGCCGTGGGCTTCGCGGACGGCAGCGCGCTCGGGCCGAAGCCCTCGAAGAAGCTGGTCGCCGGGACGATGGCGGCGCCGAGCTCGATGTCGCCCGTCTCGCTGAACGTGAAGGCGACGGTCTGCACGTTGCCGTTCGCCCCTGCCTCGCGGCCGTTCTCGATGACGGCCGAGGCGTTGTTCTTCCCGCCGATGATGACCCGTCCGCCGGCCGGGACCACGAGCGGCCCCTTGCCCTTGGCGGCCTGCAGCTTCACCGTGGCGCGGGTGCCCGGCAGGGTGACCTTCTCCACGACCTCACGCTTCGTGCCGTCGTTGAAGAGGGTGGCGGCGATGACCGCCGGGCCCTCGGCGTCCGGCTCGGGCTGGGTGATGATGTTCAGGTTCTGGATCTTGATGTTGTCGACAGCGGTGGCTGCGTTGTCCGGCCTGACCTGAAGCGTCTGCGCGTCATTGCCGGCACTGCACGCGGACAGGGCGGCGATCGAGAACACGAGGGCAGTGGCGGCGAGGGCGCCGTGTCGAAGGCTGCGGCTCACGGCGGCGGCAACTCCTTGAACGTTCGGACTGCGGACTTCGGACTCTGCGGACAGGAAGGCCCGAGCGGCCGTAAAGCCGCCCTAAGTGTGTGTCAGCGGGCTCAGGTTACCGAGCCGTCGTCCCGGCCCCGCACCCGACCCGCCCCTGGGGCCGCCCGACCTGTGGACCGGCACCCCCGGCCGCGGCGTGGACATCTCCCCGCCCCGTCGCGGCCGTCCGCCCGGCCGCGAGGATTCGCACGGCGTTCACAAAACGCGGGTGAGCGGTGCGTTGATCGTCCGATGATCGATTTCCGGACCGCGGCGCATTTCTCGCGCATAATCCACCTGGCCCGGGGCCGTTGATCAATTTCATTGGCCATCGACGCTAAGGGCCGTACGAGTGATCGAGGTCCGAACGGAGTACAGAAAGTTCACCATCTGGAATCCGGCAAAACGGGACGTTCGGCCCCTTCTGGAGGGCTTCCGGCGCCTGTGACGCACGTGTTTCGGCTCGGCCGCGCGCCTGCTCCGACCTGCGAATATCGCCTTCCGGAAGGCTCTCGCAGCACGTTCGTGTTGCAGTTGTCAAGCCCCGAGATATGCCCTGACCTGCGAAAACGCCATTCAGGAGAAGCCGTTCTCGTGTTACTCTGGATAGCCACGGAAGGGGTACCTGTCACATGACGTTCAAGGTTGGCGACACCGTGGTCTATCCCCATCACGGGGCCGCGCTGATCGAGGCTATCGAAACTCGCCAGATCAAAGGCGTGGACAAGACCTACTTGGTGCTCAAGGTCGCCCAGGGCGACTTGACGGTTCGTGTACCGGCGGACAATGCGGAGTTCGTCGGTGTGCGTGACGTAGTCGGGCAGGAAGGGCTGGACCGGGTCTTCGAGGTGCTGCGCGCGCCGTACGCCGAAGAGCCGACGAACTGGTCCCGACGCTACAAGGCAAATCTCGAGAAGCTCGCCTCCGGCGATGTCATCAAGGTCGCCGAAGTGGTGCGTGACCTGTGGCGTCGCGAGCGCGAGCGTGGACTCTCCGCAGGTGAGAAGCGCATGCTCGCCAAGGCCCGCCAGATCCTGGTGAGCGAGCTCGCTCTCGCGGAGAACACGAACGAGGACAAGGCCGAGGCTCTGCTCGACGAGGTCCTCGCGTCCTGAACCGGACGACACCGGTGACCGGATGATGCCGGCGAACTGAATCCGGTCGTAGAAAATGTGCCGCGGTGCCCGCTGACCAGCCGTATTTACGGTAAGTCGTCGGGCGCTGCGGCATGTTCGGATCCGAACAAGGATCCGCCCGGGTAGTCTTCCGGCGCTCTCGCGTCCCCTATGAAAATCTCCACCGGGCCCGCTGCGGCTTGGCCGACCAGGGGTCACGGAAGGGGTCCCGGTCAAGTCAAGGCGTCGCGCCCGGCTCCCCCAACCTACGGTCGGGGGCACCCCCAGGCCATACCCATGTCGGCCGTGGAAACAAACCTGCCGAAGCTTCGGAGTGCAACCGATGTCATCGATGTCACCGACGCCTGCTGAACCGAGCCCCTCCCGCACCGCGGCGGTGATCCCCGCAGCGGGCCGCGGAGTCCGGCTCGGGCCCGGTACCCCGAAGGCGCTGCGAGCGCTCGGCGGTACGCCCATGCTGATCCATGCCGTGCGGGCCATGGCGGCGTCCCGCGCCGTCACCCTCGTCGTCGTGGTCGCACCCCCGGACGGCGCGCCCGAGGTCAAGAACCTCATCGACGGGCACGCCCTGCCCGAGCGCACCGACTACGTCGTCGTCCCCGGCGGTTCGACACGCCAGGAGTCCGTGAAGCTCGGCCTCGACGCCCTGCCGGACGACGTCTCCGTCGTGCTCGTCCATGACGCGGCCCGGCCCCTCGTGCCGGTCGACACCGTGGACGCCGTCATCGAAGCCGTACGGGACGGGGCTCCGGCCGTCGTTCCCGCGCTTCCTCTCGCCGACACCGTCAAGGAGGTCGAGCCGGGTGAGGCGGGCGCGCCGGAGCCGGTCCTCTCGACCCCCGTACGGGCGCGCCTGCGGGCCGTGCAGACGCCCCAGGGCTTCGACCGGGAGGTACTCACCCGGGCGCACGAGAGCGTGGCCGTCGACGGCGAGGGCGCGACCGACGACGCGGGCATGGTCGAGCGGCTGGGCTCGCCGGTCGTCGTCGTTCCCGGGCACGAAGAAGCGTTCAAGGTGACCCGGCCCCTGGACCTGGTCCTGGCGGAGGCCGTTCTCGCACGCCGGAGGGCGAACGATGGATTCTGAGGCAGTGAAGCAGCAGCGGCCGGCTCCCGTGATCCCGCTCGTCGGCATCGGGACCGACATCCACGCCTTCGAGGAGGGCCGCGAGCTCTGGTGCGCCGGGCTGCTGTGGGAGGGCGAGGGTCCCGGCCTCGCCGGGCACTCCGACGCCGATGTCGTGGCACACGCCGCCTGCAACGCCCTGTTCTCCGCCGCCGGTCTCGGTGACCTGGGGCAGCACTTCGGCACCGGCCGCCCGGAGTGGTCGGGCGCGTCCGGCGTCACCCTGCTCACCGAGGCCGCCCGGATCGTGCGCGCCGAAGGCTTCGGGATCGGCAATGTGGCCGTGCAGGTCGTCGGCCTCCGGCCGAAGATCGGCAAGCGGCGCGACGAGGCCCAGAAGGTGCTGTCCGACGCGGTCGGCGCCCCCGTCTCGCTCTCCGCCGCCACCTCCGACGGCCTCGGCTTCACCGGCCGGGGCGAGGGCATCGCAGGCATCGCGACCGCCTTGGTCTACCGCGCCGAAGGCTGACGCACGGGCCCGCGGCCAGGGTCCCGCGGGCATTCGTCCCGGCGGACGCCGCCATGAAGCCCCGCCGCCTTATTGCACATCGCTTGCACGTACGCTGGTGCGGCAAGTGATGTGCCGTACAGGCCGAGAGCGAGGGTGAGCGTCAGTGGTGAGCGCGACCGCCGGGGCGACGAGGATGCCGGACGCGCCGGCCGGTGCGGACGGGTACGTCCTGCGGACCGCCACCGCGCAGGACGTCGGCGGCGCGCGGGCCGTCATGCTGGACACGGTCTACCGCGACCTGCGCTCGGGCTACGTACCCCGCTGGCACGCCGACATCATCGACCTCGAAAGTGCCTATCTGCGCCCCGCGCGCTGCACGCTCCTGGTCGTCGTGCGCGGCGACGAGGTCGTGGCGACGGGCGCGGTACGCGACCGGGGCCCGCAGGCGCCGCCCAATCCGCAGTGGGTCGCTGACCGCTTCCCCTCCGGTTCCACGGCCCAGCTGTGCCGGATCTACGTACGCCCCGAACACCGCAGGCACGGCCTGGCCCGCGAGCTGGTGCGGGAGCTCGGGGACTTCGCCGCGCGGGCGGGCGGCTACACCTCGCTCTATCTGCACACCGATCCGGCCGTGCCGGGCGCCGAGCCGTTCTGGCGGTCGCTCGCCCATGAGGTCTGCGACGAGCGCGCGCTGCCGGGCGGAGGCCAGGGCATCATCCATTTCGAGCTGCCGATGCCCGGTCTCGGGGGAACGGCCACCCCGAATATCAGATGATAATCGTTTTCATATAGGGTCACCGCCATGCCTACGTCCCGAAGCCGACGCCTCCCGCTGCCGGTCATCGCCGCCACCGCCGCCCTGCTGCTCCCCCTCGCCGCCTGCACCTCGTCGAGCGGCTCCGGGGCATCCGGCGACGCGCAGCGGATCAGGGTCGTCATGGCCTTCCCGCCCGCCCAGGCCATGTCCCCGTACGGGGACGACGCGGTCACCCTCAGCCGGCTCGCCGTCATCGAGGGCCTCACCACCCTGGACAGGAACGGCGCGGCCCAGCCCGCCCTCGCAGCGTCCTGGAAGCGGGACGACCCCACCACCTGGACGTTCACCCTCCGCGACGCCGCCTTCCAGGACGGCGCGAAGGTCGACGCGGACGCCGTCGTCCGCTCCCTCACCGCCGCGGGCAAGGCGTCCCCGCTGCCCCGGGTGCTGTCGGACACCCCCCTGACGGCCACGGCCACCGACGCGGACACCGTACGGATCGTCACGAAGGAAGCGGACCCCCTGCTCCCGCAGCGGCTCGCCAACCCGTCCCTCACCGTCCTGTCCGCCGGCGCCTACAAGAACGGCAAGGTGAACCCCGCCGGGCATGCCACAGGCCCGTTCACCCTGACCGACGTCAAGGGCGCTGTCGCCGCCACCCTCGAGCGCAACGCCGACTACTGGGGCGACAAGGCGAAGGCCCCGGGTGTTGACGTCACCTTCGCCGCGGACGGCACCGCCCGCGCCAACGCACTGCGGACGAAGGCCGTCGACGTCGCCGAATACGTACCGATCGCGCAGGCGTCACTGCTCGGCGACTCGTTCGTCCACGAGTTCCCGTCCGCCCGGACCAACGGCCTCTCCCTCAACACCCGGAGCGGGGTCTTCGCCGACCCGGCCATGCGCGCCGCCGCCCGCGAGGCCATCGACTCCAAGGCCCTGGTCGACGGGGTGTACGAGGGCCGGGCGGACACCGCGAAGGGACTCCTCGGCCCCGGCATCCCCTGGGCCGCCGAGAAGCGCACCGCGCCCGCCGGCCGGACCGGGGCGGCGAGCCGCGGGGAGGTGGCGAAGACGAAGGAGATCGTCCTCGCCACCTACACCAACCGGCCCGAACTCCCCGAGGTCGCGACCCTGGTCCAGCAGCAGCTCGAGAAGCGCGGCTTCACCGTCAAGCAGGTCGTCCGCGACTACGCGCAGATGGAGGCCGACGCGCTCGCCGGGAAGTACGACGCGTTCATCCAGGCGCGCAACACCCTGCTGGACACCGCCGACCCCGTCTCCTACCTCGCCTCCGACTTCACCTGCGACGGCAGCTTCAACATCTCCCAGCTGTGCGACAGGAATGTCGACGCCGCGGTGGACATGGCCGCCGCGCTGACCGGCACGGACACCCGCCACGGCGCCGAGATGACCGCCGAGGCCGCCGTCCTCGGCGCCGACGCCCTCGTACCGCTCGTCCACGAGCGCTTCGTCCAGGGCTACGACGACGCCCGTGTCGAAGGCGTCGCCCTCGACCCGATGGAACGCACCCTCATCACCGCCGACACCCGCGTCGGGTGACCGCGTGAAGTACCTGGCCGGACGGCTCGGCGCGCTCCTGGCCGTCGTCGCCGTCATCGGCCTGCTGCCCGGACTGACCCGCACCGATCCGGCGCTGACCATCCTGCACGCCCGCTACGCGGACCGTCCGCCCACACCGGCCGTGCTCGACGCGATCCGCGCCGAGACCGGACTCGACGGCGGCCCGCTGCACGTCCTCGGCGGCTGGGCGTCCGGACTGCTGCGCGGCGACCTGGGGGAGTCCTGGGTCTCCGGACAGCCGGTCGGCCCCGACGTGACCTCCGCCCTCGGTGTCTCCCTCACCCTCATGGGCGCCTCGCTCGCCGTCGCCGTCCTCCTGGCGCTCGCCCTCGTCGCCGGCACGCTCCGGCGGGGTGCCCGACGCCGGCTCGTCACCACCCGGGCGGGCGTCGGCGCCGCCGTGCTCGCCGCACTGCCGGAATTCCTCCTCGCCGCCGTACTGGCCACCGTCCTCGCCGTACAGCTGGGCTGGTTCCCCGCCCTCGGCTGGGGCGGCGCCGACCAGCTCGTCCTGCCGGCCCTCGCCATGGGCGTCCCCGCCGGCGCGCTGCTCGGGCGGCTCCTCGACGACGCGCTGCCCGCCGCGTTCGCCGAACCCTGGGCGCGCGCCGCCACCGCCCACGGGATGCCCGCCCGCCGGATCGCGGCCCACGCCCTGCGCCGAGCACTGCCCGCACTGCTGCCGCAGCTCGGCCTCGTCGTCGTCGGCCTCACCGGCGGCGCGGTCGCCGTCGAGACGCTCTACGCCGTCCCCGGACTCGGCGGCACCGCCCTGGCCGCCGCCCTGGCCCAGGACCTGCCCGTCCTCCAGGCCTGTGTCCTGCTCCTGCTCCTCCTGGGCGCCGCCGCCGGACTCGCGGCCCGGCTCGGCTCCAGGGCCCTGCTCGGCCCCGCACGGACCGACGGCGCCCTTCCCCCGCTCGTGGCGCCGGCCCTCCCCGCACGCCGCACCGTGTCCGCCGGGGCGGCGGTCCTGGGAGCCCTCCTCATAGCCGTCGTCCTCACGGGCCTGCTGCGCGACCCCCTGTACGCCGATGCGGCCGCCCGCCTGACCCCACCCTCCGCGGCCCATCCGCTGGGCACCGACTCCCTGGGCCGCGACATCCTCGCCCGCCTCGGCCACGGAGCGGTCAGGACCGTGCTCACCGCGATCGCCGTCGGCGCCGTCACGCTGCTCCTCGGACTGCTCGCCGGGGCAGCCCGCGCCGGCGCCCTCACCGAGACGGCCAACGCCCTGCCCGCGGTCCTGGCCGGCCTCGTCGTCGCGGGGATCGCCGGCCCCGGCCCCTGGGGCGCGGCCGCCGCCGTCGCCGCCGTCGCCTGGGCCCCGCTCGCCGCCCATACCTCAGCGCTGTACGCCCAGGAGCGCGCCGCCCCGCACGTCACCGTGGCCCTCGCCCTCGGCGCCGGTCCATGGCACCGGCTGCGCCGCCACATCCTTCCCGGCGTCCTGCCACCGGTCGTACGCCACGCCGTCCTGCGCATCCCGGCCATCGCACTGGCGCTCGCCTCCCTCGGCTTCCTCGGCCTCGGGACACCCGCCCCGGCGCCGGAGTGGGGCCGCATGCTCTCGGAGAACATGCCCTACGCCGAACGCGCCCCCTGGGCCGTCCTCGCCCCCGCCGCCGCTCTCGCCGCCCTCGGCGCGCTCGCGGTGCTGACCTCGGCGGCCGTACGCGGCCGAGGGCGCGTATGACGACCGCCACGGCGGGCAACCGGCCCGGCGCCGACCCGGAGCTCAAGCCCTACCTCCGGCTCCTGACAGCCACCCAGTTCGCCTTCAACACCGGCTTCTACGCAGTCCTGCCCTACCTCGCCGCCCACCTCGGCGACGGACTCGGCATGGCGGGGTGGCTCGTCGGACTCGTGCTCGGGCTGCGCACCTTCAGCCAGCAGGGACTCTTCGTCGTCGGCGGCGCCCTCACCGACCGCTACGGCCCCCGGCCGGTCGTCCTCACCGGCTGCGTCCTGCGCATCGCCGGATTCTGCTGGCTCGCCCAGGCCGGCTCCACCGCCACCGTCATCGGCGCCGTCCTCCTCATCGGCTTCGCCGCCGCCCTCTTCTCACCAGCCGTCGAATCCGAGACCGCCAGGACCGCCGTCACCTACGAGACCGAGACCGGGACACCGCGCGCCCAGGTGCTGGCCGTTTTCTCCGCCGCCGGCCAGGCCGGAGCGTTCCTCGGCCCCCTGCTCGGCAGCCTGCTGCTGCTCCTGGGAGGCGGATTCCGGACGGCGTGCCTGGCCGGGGCCCTGGTCTTCGTCGGCGTGCTCGCCGGACACGCCCGCCTCATGCCCCGCAGGCCGCGCCGCGTCAGGACCGCCGAAGCGGGCGGCGTCCTTCCCCGCCAGGTCTTCGCCAACCGGCCCTTCTTGGTGCTCTGCCTCGTGTACAGCAGCTATCTCGTCTCCTACAACCAGCTCTACCTCGCCCTGCCGGTGGAGGTTGAGCGGGCCACCGGCTCCCAGAGCGCGCTCGGCGGGCTCTTCGCGCTCTCCTCCCTGCTCGTCGTCGCCCAGCTGCCGCTGACCCGCTGGTCCGCCCGCCGCATCACGCCCCGTACCGCCCTCGTCGCGGGGCTCGCCGTCGTCGCCGCCGGATTCGCCGCGGTGCCCCTCGCGCCGGCCGGGCCCGCCGGGCTGCTCCCCGGGGCCGCGCTCGTCGTCCTGCTCACGCTCGGCCAGATGCTGCTGGTCCCCGCCGCCCGGGGGCTCGTACCGGATCTCGTCGACGACCAGCGGCTCGGCCTCGCCACGGGAGCCCTGTCCTCCGTGTCGGGCCTCGCCGTCCTCGTGGGCAGCGCCGCCACCGGAACGCTCCTCGACACACCCGGCCCCGTCCTGTGGGCGGTACTCGCCGCCGTCCCCCTGGCCGGTGCGGGACTCGCCCTGACGCTGTCCCCAGGGCAGCGCACGCCGGAGCCCGGTACGACCGTCACCGATTACAAGTGACACGTTTTCCACAGGGGGCCCTTGGCACTGGTGCGGGCCCACTACCCTTGAGGCGTGACTATTCGCCTGCATGACACCAACGCCCGGCAGATCCGTGACTTCGTCCCGCTCACAGCGGGCTGTGTCTCGATCTACCTCTGTGGCGCGACTGTCCAGGCCGCCCCGCACATCGGGCACATCAGGTCCGGACTGAACTTCGACATCATGCGCCGCTGGTTCGAGTACCGCGGTTACGACGTGACGTTCATCCGGAATGTCACCGACATCGACGACAAGATCATCAAGAAGTCGGCCGAGCAGAACCGCCCCTGGTGGTCCATCGGCTACGAGAACGAACGCGCCTTCAACGACGGCTACGCCGCCTTGGGCTGCCTCCCGCCCACGTACGAACCGCGCGCCACCGGGCACATCCCCGAGATGATCGAGATGATGCGCGGCCTCATCGAGCGCGGCCACGCCTACGAGGCCGACGGCAACGTCTACTTCGACGTCCGTTCGTACGAGGGATACCTCGAGCTCTCCAACCAGGACCTCGACGACCTGCGTCAGCCCTCGGGCGACAACGAGACCGGCAAGCGGGACAAGCGCGACTTCGCCATGTGGAAGGCATCCAAGCCGGGCGAGCCCAGCTGGGAGACCCCGTGGGGCCGCGGCCGCCCCGGGTGGCACCTGGAGTGCTCCGCGATGGCGCACAAGTACCTCGGCACCGCCTTCGACATCCACGGCGGCGGGATCGACCTGATCTTCCCGCACCACGAGAACGAGATCGCGCAGGCCAAGGCCTTCGGCGACGACTTCGCGAAGTACTGGGTCCACAACGGCTGGGTCACCCTGTCCGGCGAGAAGATGTCGAAGTCCCTGGGCAACTCCGTGCTGGTCAGCGACATGGTCAAGCGGTGGCGCCCCATCGTGCTGCGGTACTACCTCGGCACCCCGCACTACCGGTCGATGATCGAGTACAGCGAGGAGGCCCTGCGCGAGGCCGAGTCCGCCTTCGCGCGGATCGAGGGCTTCGTCCAGCGCGTGGTGGAGAAGGCCGGGGGACCGGTCGAGGCCACCCTCGAGGTGCCGCCCGCGTTCGCCGAGGCCATGGACGACGACCTCGGCGTCCCGCAGGCGCTCGCGATCGTCCACACCACCGTCCGGCAGGGCAATTCCGCCCTCGCCGCCGACGACAAGGAAGCCGCCGTCGCCCGCCTCGCCGAGGTGCGCGCGATGCTCGGCGTCCTCGGCCTGGACCCGCTCGACCCCCACTGGGCGGGAGAGAGCGACCGCGGCGAGGACCTGCACGGCGTCGTCGACACCCTCGTACGGCTCGTCCTCGACCAGCGCCAATCGGCCCGCGAGCGCAAGGACTGGCCCGCAGCCGACGCGATCCGCGACCAGCTCAACCAGTCCGGCCTCGTCATCGAGGACAGCCCCAGCGGACCCCGGTGGACGCTCGGACCGCGCTGAGCGGACCTTCGCACCATGCGTGAGCAGCGCAAATGTGCCGCCCGGCCATCCGGGCGGCACACTTTCACTTGACGACGTTTTTCTGAAGCAACGAAACAGGTAGGTCATGGCCGGGAACAGCCAGCGCAGGAACCGCCGCACGTCCAACAAGAAGGGCATGCAGGTCGGCAGCGGCGGTAACCGACGCCGTGGTCTCGAAGGCAAGGGACCGACGCCGCCCGCCTCCGCCCGCAAGGGACACAAGAAGAACAGGGTGGCGAACGCCCAGGCCAAGCAGGCCGTGGCACGCCGCCCCGCCCCGCGCCGCGGTGGCGCCAAGGGCACGTCGGAGATGGTCGTCGGCCGCAACCCGGTCTTCGAGGCGCTGCGTGACGGCGTCCCCGCGACCACCCTGTACGTCCAGCAGTACATCGACAACGACGAGCGGGTCCGCGAGGCCCTCCAGCTCGCCGGTGAGCGCGGCAACATCCACCTCATGGAGGCCCCGCGCCCCGAGCTCGACCGGATGACGAACGGCCTGAACCACCAGGGCCTCGTCCTCCAGGTCCCGCCGTACGAGTACGCGCACCCGGAGGACCTCACCGCCGCCGCGTACGACAACAACGAGGACCCGCTGATCGTCGCCCTCGACGGCGTCACCGACCCCCGAAACCTCGGCGCGATCGTCCGCTCCGTCTCCGCCTTCGGCGGCCACGGCGTCGTCGTCCCCGAGCGCCGGGCGGCCGGTATGACGGCCGGAGCCTGGAAGTCCTCGGCGGGCACCGCGGCCCGTACACCCGTCTCGCGCGTCACCAACCTGACCCGCGCCCTGGAGGGCTACCAGAAGGCGGGCATCACCGTCGTCGGCCTCGCCGCCGACGGCGAGCACACCGTCGAGGACCTCGAAGCCCTCGCCGGCCCCGTCGTCATCGTCATCGGCAGCGAGGGCAAGGGCCTGGGCCGCCTCGTCGGCGAGACCTGCGACTACCGGGTCCGGATCTCCATGCCGGGTGGCGCCGAATCCCTGAACGCCGGTGTCGCCGCGGGCATCGTCCTCTACGAGGTGGCACGCCGCCGGGCGTGACGCCTGCTGCGGGACCGGCCGAAGCGTGGCCTGACGGCCTTCAAGCCGTCAGGCCCGCCAGCCGCGCCCTCATCAGTACCGCGATGGTGAAGCCGTCCGTGATCCGCCCGTCTCCCACCATCGCCTCGGCCTCCTCGAACGGCACGGTCACACATCTGCGGATCGCCTCGGCGGTTTCCAGCGATCCGGTCCCGGCGATCCGTGCCGCGAAGAGGGACACCCGGTCGGCCGTCGTACCCGAATCCGGGTGCACCTCGCCGAGCGGGATGATCTCCAGCGCCTCCGCGCCGATCTCCTCCGCCAGTTCCTTGGTCGCGTTCTCCTCGGCGGACAGCTCCGGTGTACCGAAGCCGCGCGGTACCTCCCAGTGCCAGGAACGCGTCGCGTGGCGGAAGTGCTCGATCAGCACCACCCCGCCGTCGAGCAGCGGCAGCACAGCGCAGCCCGGAGCCGACGTGGCGCTGACCGACCGGATGTACGAACCGGTGGACCCGTCCGGGAAACGCACCGGATCGCGCAGCAGCGTGATGTAGCGGTCGCTGTACAGCACACCGCCCGCCTCGGCGACCGCCTCCGGATCGCTGAGGATCTCGATGCCTCCGGACTGGTTGACGAACAGATCAGGGCGCTCCAGGCGCAGCCGCTCGTAATACTCGGTACTCATCTGGTGTGTTTTCCCGGGCCTCGTCCTCTTCAGACATGCGGGGACTGCTGGTCGGCCTGGCCCCGGCGCGGGCCCGAGCCGGTCTCCACGACGCGACCGCCGTACGACTTGAGGATCTCCTCCCAGTCCTTCCTGACGTTGCGCAGCTGGAGTGACGGCAACGTCAGCGAATGCCCGAGCCCGCTGCGCGCTCCACGGCCCTCCCGGTCGAAGAACTCCAGCCGCACACTCAGCGCACCGGCGAGCGCCGTGGCCATCTGCAGCGAGCCAGCCAGCAGGGACACCTCCTCACCGGCCGTCACCTGCAGAGCTATCCCTGCGGACTCCAGGACCAGAGCCACCTTCATCTCGCGCTGGAAACCCTGCTGCGTACCGCTGGCCTTGCGCGCGGCCCGCAGCATTCCCCGGTGCAGCCTGGCCACATCACCCGTGCCGGCCCGGAACTCCTCGGGCGTGGGCACCCGACCGTCCCTGAAACTGCCCCGTACGAAGGAGTCCAGGGCGTTCACGTAGCCGTTCCACTCCTCGGTGGTCCGCAGACGTGTGATGTCGGAAAGGGACAGCGAGCCGTAGGACCGGGGGCCGTCCACCGCCCGGTGCAGGGCGTCGGCGAACACGTCGCGCAGCAGCAGGCCGATCTGCTCCGGGTCGTCGGGACGGTTGCGGACGTCGTCGCGCAGTTCCTGGAGCGTCGATCTCGGTGGCGAGCCCGGAGGAGTCAGGGCGGTGAGCCCGCTCGCCTTGGGGACTCCGAGGTTGTACAGCAGATCGATGAGCTGCTTGGTCGCCACGACGTGCTCGCCCTCCCTCAGCAGTCCCTCGTGCACGTCGGTGCCGGGCCGGGTCAGGAACTCCTTGTACACAGCCTCCCGCGTGATGGTCGCGTAGAGATCCTGCTGCGTGGCCCATCGTGCGATGTCGGTGAGGACGCCCTCCTTCATAGCCCGCGCCCGGGCGAGGGAGATGCCCAGGTGCTTCTTCAGCGGGGCCTCGCGGAGCCGCATGAGGGTCGTGAGCCTGCTGGAGAAGAACTGGTTGATGTTCTCCGTCGCCTCCCGGTTCGCCTCGTCGTCCCAGTCGAAGCGAACCAGGGCGGGTTCCGCCTCGTCGGCGAGCAGGCGCTGCCAGGCGCGGTGCACCTGTGCGTCGTTCGTCCAGGCGAACTCGGCGGCTGGATCACGCTCGGAGTAGAGGAACGGGACGAGCGCCTTCCCGTTCAGCAGGTGGATGAAGGCCTGCCGTTCGGACGGGTCGGCGGAGGGCAGGTAGTTGGCCGAAACCGCTTGATTGTTGATGAAGTACGCCCGGTTGACCACCAGGGTCCCGCTGTTCACCAGGGCGCGGCGCAGCTCTGCGGCGGCGGCTTCCACGTCGTCCGGGGAACGCCCCGACGGGGCGTTCGCACGCTGCCGTGCGGCTGCGAGATCGCTGGGAAGCCACTGGTTGTCCAGAGCCTGGGCCATGACCGGGTAGCGGGAGAGGTCCTTGAAGATGAGCTGTTGTCCGGCCACTGTGTCCCATTCCCCTGCGCTCAATGTCCCCGAAAGCTGTGGTGGTTGACGTACGGCGGGCGTAAAGGAGTTCCCGCCCGCCGCAGGTTGGCCGGATCTTGACGGGTCTCGGACACTTCGGACGCGTCAAGGCAGTGTCCTAATCACACATCACTCGGTTAGATGAGTGTGGACACCAGAACGCCTCGGTTCGACGACCAACCCGCCCTGAGCATGACGAAGGTGGACAGCGACCCCGCGCAGGTCATCGTCAGCCACGCCAGCTTCCGGGTGCAGCTCGCCCCGGGCCAGCGCCCCCGTCTGCGCCCCCTGGGATCCGCCGGACCGGCCAGGATCCCCGCCATGAGCGGCGCGGGCGGCCGGAGGCGGGCTCCCGTCGTCTGGAGCGGCAGGTCCGAACCGGGCGACCCCGGAGCGACCGGACTCCTGCAAGCCGTACGGAACTCCACCGCCGGCCACCTCGACGCCCGCCCCGGCGGCGACTTCGGCGCGGGCTACGACGACGCGGGCGGCGGCACGCAGGTCATCCCGCGCCTCGACGAGACCCAGCCCAACCCCGTACTCCTCGCACCCCATCAGCCCGGGGGCGGCCGCACCGGACCGCTGCTGCCCCCCATGCGGCAGGCCGTCGGCGCCTACGACGCCGTCGAGACGCCCTCGCGCGACGCCTACGACGTCCCCTACGACGACGACCCCGACACCGAGGGCCTGGACGGCACCCCCGCCGGGGACCGACGCCACGCCAACGACACCATCCGGCACGCCTACTACCCCGGCCGCCGTATGAACCTCGGCGTCGTCCTCCTCCCGCTGCGCGTCATCCTCGGCTTCCTCTCCATCTACGCCGGCATGGGCAAGCTCTGCGACCCCGCCTACTTCGACGGCGGCGACCGCGGCTCCATGGTCAAGTGGCTGACCTCACTGCACCCCTGGGCCGCCGCCGAACCCCTGCGCGACTTCGCGCTCGCCCACCCCGTCGCGGCCGGCCTCTCCGTCGCCTTCCTGCAGGTCGTCGTCGGCGTCCTCACCGTCCTCGGACTCTGGCAGCGGGTCACAGCGGCCTTCGGCGCACTGCTCTCCGCCGCACTGCTGGTGACGGTCAGCTGGCGCGGTGCCGCCGCCTACGACACCCCCGACATCATCCTGCTGGCCGCCTGGAGCCCCCTCGTCATCGCCGGCGCCCCCGTCTACTCCCTCGACGGACGCCTCGCAGGAGAAGCCTGGCGCACCCTCGGCCCCCGCTCCGCGATCTGGGACCTCCGCCGCCGGGTACTGCGCCGCGGCACCGTGGTCGCCACCGTCGTCGTCGGCCTGACCCTGCTGGTCGGCTCCATGCTCGGCGGCGCCGTCCGCTCCACGCAGGTCGTCACCGTGCCGGGCCCCGACAGCTACCCGACCAACCAGCTCCCCGGCTCCCCGCTCCCCGACGAGTCCACGGGCAAGAAGCAGAAGCCCTCCCGGACCCCGGACAACCGAACCCCCGAGACGTCCCCCTCCAGTGCCCCGGGCACCCCGTCGGCCGAGGAGTCCACCCAGGGCTCCGAATCCGAGCGGGAATCCGGCCCGACGGCCGGTGCGAGCACGGGACAGCCCAGCCAGACCCAGGGCACCGGCCAGGCACCTCCGGAGGACCCGGCCCCGCAGGAGCCCCCGTCCGGCGACGCGGGCCCCAGCTCATCGGGCTCCGCCGCCTCCGGCGGCTCCGACGGCGGCTCGGACGGCGGATCCGACGGCGGCTCGGACGGTGGTGGCTCCTCCGGCGGCGCCGGCCAGAACCCCATCGGCGGCCTGCTCGGCTGACACCACCACCACACACCGCGAGGGCGGTCACCGGACATCCGG